>NZ_LZHI01000068.1:0-70919 GCF_001690385.1 Gilliamella sp. Choc6-1 | reverse complement strand
ATGTCTAAAGAAAAATTTGAACGTACAAAACCCCACGTTAACGTTGGTACAATCGGCCACGTTGACCATGGTAAAACAACTTTAACAGCTGCAATTACTTCTGTTCTTGCTAAAAAATATGGCGGACAAGCACGTGCATTCGATCAGATCGATAACGCACCAGAAGAAAAAGCACGTGGTATCACCATCAATACTTCACACGTTGAATACGACACACCAACTCGTCACTACGCACACGTAGACTGCCCAGGCCATGCTGACTATGTTAAAAACATGATCACAGGTGCAGCTCAAATGGATGGTGCTATTTTAGTAGTAGCAGCAACTGATGGTCCTATGCCACAAACTCGTGAACATATTCTTTTAGGTCGTCAAGTAGGTGTTCCTTACATTATCGTATTCTTAAACAAATGTGATATGGTTGACGATGAAGAACTATTAGAATTAGTTGAAATGGAAGTACGTGAGCTTCTATCTCAATATGATTTCCCAGGTGATGATACACCAGTGATTCGTGGTTCAGCGCTAAAAGCGTTAGAAGGCGATGCTGCATGGGAAGACAAAATTGTTGAATTAGCAGAAGCATTAGATAGTTACATTCCAGAACCAAAACGTGATGTTGACAAACCATTCTTATTACCAATTGAAGACGTATTCTCAATTTCAGGTCGTGGTACAGTGGTAACAGGTCGTGTAGAAAGTGGTGTAATCAAAGTCAACGAAGAAGTTGAAATTGTTGGTATCAAACCAACGACAAAAACGACTTGTACTGGTGTTGAAATGTTCCGTAAATTACTAGACGAAGGTCGTGCAGGTGAAAACGTAGGTATTTTATTACGTGGAACAAAACGTGAAGAGATCGAACGTGGTCAAGTATTAGCAAAACCAGGTTCAATTACACCGCATACTGATTTTGAATCAGAAGTATATATTTTAAGTAAAGATGAAGGTGGTCGTCATACTCCATTCTTCAAAGGTTACCGTCCACAGTTTTATTTCCGTACAACTGACGTAACTGGTACTATTGAATTACCAGAAGGCGTAGAAATGGTAATGCCAGGTGATAATATTAAAATGACAGTATCATTAATTCACCCAATTGCGATGGCAGAAGGTTTACGTTTTGCTATTCGTGAAGGTGGCCGTACTGTTGGTGCTGGTGTTGTAGCTAAGGTTATTAAATAAGTAGGAAATTTAATAGTTAATAGAAAGGGTATCTTACGATGCCCTTTCTTATCTATCTGTTTAGCAAAATGCTTTTATGAAAAGAGCATTTTGGAAAATGGATATTATTATAAATAACATACTCATAGGTTTTATATGATGGTAAGTAATGAGAGTCAAGCTACAAATACGATTCTAGATAAATTCAAATGGGGTTTAGTTCTAGTATTGATTGCTTTTATTGTCTGGGGAAATTTTTATTTTGCTGGATACAATAATATATATAACCCGAATACGTCCATTCGTATTATTGCAGTTGCAGTGATTTCACTTTTAACTTTATTTATTGCTCTTACCACAAGTAAGGGTAAGATATTTCTTGTGTTTTTACAAGAATCGAGAAAAGAATTAAGAAAAGTAGTATGGCCTACTCGTAAAGAAGCAACACAGACAACTTTACTAATTATAGCCGTTACTGTTATTGTTGGCTTAGCCCTGTGGGGGATAGATAATTTATTCCGTTGGATCGTCTTTTATTTAACATCAATAGGACGTTAATATGAGTGAAACACAACAAAAACGATGGTATGTTATTCAAGCATATTCAGGCTACGAAGCGCGTGTCGCACAATCATTACGTGAATATATTAAATTACATAACATGGAAGATGCTTTCGGTGAAGTATTAGTACCAACCGAAGAAGTTGTTGAAATGAAAGGTGGACAACGACGTAAGAGTGAGCGTAAATTTTTTCCTGGTTATGTGTTAGTTCAAATGATGATGAATGATGCAACTTGGCATTTAGTAAAAAGTGTGCCAAGAACCATGGGCTTTATTGGTGGTACTTCCGATAGACCAGCTCCAATTAGTCAGCGTGAGGTTGATGCAATTATGAACCGTCTACAGCAAGTCGGTGATAAGCCGCGCCCTAAAACGCTATTTGAGCCAGGTGAACTTGTTCGAGTCAATGATGGTCCATTTGCCGACTTTAATGGCGTAGTGGAAGAGGTTGATTATGAAAAGAATCGCTTAAAGGTTTCGGTATCAATTTTTGGCCGTTCAACCCCTGTTGAGCTTGATTTTAGCCAAGTTGAAAAAAGCTAATCTTTTAATATAGATTTTTAATAATTTAGTAGTATGTTTTAGAAAACCACAGGATTTTATCTTGTGGTTTTTTATATTGATGTTTCATGTAATAACTATTTGTGTAAATAATTTAATACTAAAAGAATCTTATAATTGTTTTATACTAAAATGTAGTGTTACCGGAAACTTTTTAATAAAATTAATTGTTATTGATCCAAATTAAAGGCCTCTAGCTGTTGTTGCAAATCTAGCCATTGCAACTCCGTCTCTTCTAATTGATTTTTAAGTTGGCTTTGTTTTAGTAATAAAGCTGTGAGTTCTGTTTTCTTGTTCACTTCATAGATTGTAGGATCAGACAATTTTTCTTCAATAAATTTTAATAGGCTGGTTAACTTATCAAGCATCTGTTCTTCTTTTTGTAACTGTTTTTTTATTGGTTGCATTTGTGCACGTAATTCTGCTTGCTTGCGTTTTTGCTCTTTACGATCCTGAGCTGAAGTATTGTGAGAACTTTCTTTTTTGGCTGAATTGATTTCGTCATTAGATTGATTATCATTTTTTTGTGACTCAGCTAACCATTTTTGATAATCATCAAGATCGCCATCAAATGGTTCCACTTTATGATCATGGACTAAATAGAATTCATCGGTAGTCGAACGCAGCAAATGGCGATCATGCGAAACTACCACTAAAGCACCATCAAAATCAATCAATGCCTCAGTTAGAGCCTGTCGCATATCTAAGTCTAAATGGTTGGTTGGTTCGTCTAATAAAAGAAGATTCGGTTTTTGCCATACAATTAAAGCTAAAACAAGGCGTGCTTTTTCACCACCCGAGAAATTTTTAACAGGATCGGTAACTTTATCACCTTGAAAATCAAATCCACCCAAATAATTACGCAGTTCTTGCTCTGTATTTTTCGGTTCAGCAAGTTGCGTTAAATGCCAAAGTGGTGATTCATCAGGGCGTAGATATTCTAATTGATGTTGAGCAAAATAGCCTAATTGAACACCTTTAGCAAGATTAATATGGCCTTCTTTAGGTGCAAGTTCACCAGCTAGTAATTTAATCAGTGTTGATTTACCTGCACCATTGCGTCCTAATAGACCAATACGTGAACCAGGAACTAAATTAAGCTTAATTTTTTCTAGTATAATTTTATCATCATAACCCGCTACGACTTTGTCCATCATTAACAAAGGACTTGGTAAGAATTCTGATGGTTTAAAATTAAAATGAAATGGATTATCGACATGCGCTGGTGCAATCAGTTCCATTTTTTCTAACATTTTTATACGGCTTTGCGCCTGTTTAGCTTTTGTTGCTTTGGCTCTAAAACGATCAATATAATTTTGCAAGTGTGCAACTTTTAGTTGTTGGCTTTCATAAAGAGACTGTTGTTGTGCTAGCTTTGTAGATCGTTGAATCTCAAATGAAGAGTAGTTACCGGTATATTCAAATAAGCTTTTTTGTTCAATATGGATAATTTTATTGACTAAAGGATCTAAAAAATCACGATCGTGCGAAATTAAAATTAATGTTCCTTGATAGTTGCTTAGCCATTTTTCAAGCCAAATGACAGCATCTAAATCAAGGTGATTGGTTGGTTCATCAAGCAATAATAAATCAGAACGACACATTAATGCCTGAGCCAAATTTAATCGCATCCGCCAACCACCAGAATAGGATTTAACTGGCAACATTAATTGTTCATTAGAAAAACCTAAACCATGTAATAATATTGCGGCTCGAGCATGAATTGTCCATGCATTAATGGTATCAAGCTTTTCATGAATAAGTGCAATTTGCTGACCATTATTTTGCTCATTGGCAATATTTAACTGCTTTTCTAATTGACGATATTCACGATCGCCATCAATCGCATATTCAATGGCAGGAATATCCAAGGCAGGTGTTTCTTGATTGACCCAAGCCAGTTGCCAGTAAGATGGAACACTCAATGTGCCTGCATCAGCTTGAATTTCACCTTTAATCAGTGAAAAAAGAGTTGATTTTCCACAGCCATTTTTGCCCACTAATCCAACTTTTTGTTGCGGATTAATAGTTGTTGACGCATTATCTAACAGCAGGTTAAAGCCTCGGCGGACTTGGATCGAATCAAAAACTATCATGATATTTATATCTATTGCTCAAAATAAAATAAGTTAATAAAAATTGTTTTAATCACCTACAATAGGAATGTTATAAAACAATTCATTAAAATAAAAAGCCCTTTGTTAAAAAGAAAAGGGCTTAAATTTAATTATTCAATAAGACTGACTATTTTTTAATTGCCGATAAAGCTCGGCGAACAAAAAGAGTACAGATGGCAATAAACACAAAGAGTCCCAAAAATTCGGGAAGCATGCCTAAGTTAGCAGATATTGCTAGCGGTGCATCATTCCCACTATTGGATATGCTAATAACTATCACCATTGCTAATAAAACGCCTACTAAACTTTCACCGACAATTAATCCTGATGCAATTAGTGCTGCTTTGCGATCCACTTTTTTATACTCTTTTTCTGGATCTAAATTTTGCTCTTTGGCTTTTTTGTAAGCATTGCGTTTAATTATCCATGATAATATAGTACCGATTAAAATCGGTGTATTAATGCTTGGCGGTAAATAAATACCTAAACCAACAGCTAGTGCCGGTATGCGAAAGCTAGAGTGATTTTTGGCAAGAATTGAGTCAATAACGATAATAACAGCGCCTAATGCAAGCCCTATTAAAATCATAGTCCAGTCCAATTGATGTGCAAATATGCCTTTGGCAATTGTGGTCATAAGCGTCGCTTGTGGCGCAGCCAAAACTTGGGTTGTATCCATACCAGAACGAGGTAAAGCACCAGTAAAACCATAAGCGTTATATAAAATTTCTAAAATAGGTGCAATGACTGTCGCACCAACAATACAGCCAATTAATAATGCCACTTGCTGTTTCCAGGGTGTGGCCTTGACTAAATAGCCGGTTTTTAGATCTTGTAAATTATCATTCGAAATACAAGCCACTGCCAACACAGTACTGGTAGTAAAAAGTGCGAGTGCGGTGGCAAAATTAGAGCCTTCAATAGAAGCTAGCATACCATTAGTTTCACCTAAACCTAATAATATCAATGAAATGACAACCACTGCAACAATTGCAATTCCAGATATAGGGCTAGATGATGATCCAACAAGTCCTGCCATATAGCCACAAGCAGCAGCCACTAAAAATCCCATAATAAAGGCAAATAATACAGCGCTAAAAACTAAAATCCAAGCTAAGCCTGACGATAAACCACTCTCGGCAATAAATGAATAGAAAGTTACTAGTAAAATAACGACCATACCACCCATGATTAAGAAAATAGTTTTTGGTGATAAGTCTCGTTCAGTTGGAGCTATATCGTTTACTGATACATCTGAACGCATAGTTTTAAACGAAATTTTCAACCCTTCTATCATTGGTTTAATTAACGTAATTAGTGTCCAAACTGCAGCAATAGCAATTGTACCTGCACCAATAAAACGTATATCTTTAGCCCAATATCCCATTGCAATTTTGGATAAAGGCTCAGTAGTATCATAATCACCTATTGTGCTTAAAATTGGGATACCAACCCCCCAAGCAATAATGGTACCAATTAAAATAGCGATACCAGACATAATTCCTATCAAATAACCAGAGCTCATCAAAGCTAATGAGAACCCCATAGGAAGTTGAAATATAGATTTGCCAACCGAAAACCAGCACGCAATGCTTTCAGATAACACACGAAAACCATTAGTAAATAGAGTAACAACAGAAGCAATAACACCACCAAATAAAATATCTTTTAGTCCATCGTTAGTTTCATTATTATTGGTTTTGGAACCTGCTTTTAAAATTTCAGCAGCCGCGACACCTTCAGGATAAGGTAAATCACTTTTAACAACCATGACATGGCGCAATGGAATGGAGAATAAAACTCCAAGCATTCCTCCTGCGGCACATATAGAAAAAGTTAGCCAAAATGGAAAATTTTGCCAGTAACCAATCATTAACAACCCAGGAAGCACAAAAATAATTGAAGATAATGTACCTGCTGCTGATGCTTGGGTTTGTACCATGTTATTTTCCAAAATAGTAGATCCGGAAAACATCTTCAATATCGCCATTGAAATTACTGCAGCAGGAATGGCAGATGAGAACGTTAATCCGACTTTTAAACCAAGATAAACATTCGATGCAGTAAAAATAACAGTAATAAGAGCGCCAAGAATGGTACCTCTTAACGTAAGCTCACGTAAATTATTCATATTATTTAATAACGTTAATTTAATAGAGGGATATTATATACTTAATTTGTGTTTGTCGGCTAGAAATTCCTTAATAAGGTATATTTTAGTAATTTTTATTATTATTTTAATCAAATAATTAAGAATATTATTCTAAATATATTGGGATTAATGTTTAAAATAATAACTATTTTAAAATGAAACCTTTACAATAGCATCAATGAATGATTAATTTAAGAGAAAGATTTTGAAAGCATTACAACGCTTAAAAGCGGTTATCAAACAACTCCGCGACCCAATTAATGGTTGCCAATGGGATCGAGTTCAAACTTTTGAGTCTTTAAAATCATATACATTAGAGGAAACGTACGAGATACTTGATGCAATTGATAAACAAGATATGGATGAGTTAAAAAAAGAACTTGGTGATTTGCTCTTTCATATTGTTTTTTATGCTGATTTAGCCCAAGAGCAAGGAAGTTTTGATTTTGATGAGGTTTGCTTATCAGTTTCAGATAAATTAGTTTATCGTCATCCTCATATTTTTGCTGAGAATAAGACCGAAAAAGCTAACTGGGAACAGCTTAAACAAAAAGAAAGAGACAAAAAAGCACAATACTCATTGCTTGATGATATTCCCCAAGCAATACCAGCGTTAATGCAAGCAGAAAAAATTCAAAAGCGCTGTGCCTCGGTTGGTTTTGATTGGCATGATATAAAACCTGTGCTTGATAAGGTAAAAGAGGAAATTGATGAAGTTGAGCAAGAGCTTGAACAAAACAAACAAGATCCACAAAAAATTGAGGAAGAACTTGGTGATTTATTGTTTGCGACCGTCAATTTAGCTAGGCATTTAAAGGTTAAATCAGAACTCTGTTTACAGCAAGCCAATAAAAAATTTACCCGACGATTTCAACAAGTAGAATCGATACTCAAACAAAAAAACTTATCTTTAATTGATGCAACGCTTGAACAAATGGAAGACGCGTGGCAAAGTGTTAAGCAATTAGAACAGATTAAACTCAATAGCGAAGTGAATAAAAATGACTGAACAAAAAAATGAATTATATCAAGAGATCGAAGCATGGGCACAAAATGCTATATTAAACAGCCCAACCTGGAGCATTAACCAGCTTGATTACTCAGAAAAAAGTATATCTGTTGTTGAAATGATTATTGGTGAGTTAGCTGAGAAAAACTTTAGTATCTCTGAAGAACAGCTTAATATGATAGCTCAAGAATATGGTTGCTACTTATTACTGACTGCCCAAAAATTATATGGTGGTGAATTTTATTGGAATGAAGAACTTGAACAACCGATGTTAATTAGCTGTGAACCTCAAGCAACTATTGTGTTATTAACATGGAATAAAGTAAAAGGGCGCCTTTTAGGGGATGAAGCAGATCATCTCGCATTTTTCTTAGAAGGGTTTGCAGAGGCGATCCAACATCCTGAAGAAGGTTCACAGATTGTTTATTTATAATAATATAAAATTAAGCACTATTTGTTGATAAGAAATCAATTACGATAAGTTTATAGCATTTTGAGTTTTAATGCATTTTATTGAAATAAAAGATTAAATTGGTCCAATATTGACAATCAAAGCTAGTCAAGTCGCTCCATGTTTACTCGAATTATGTTAGATGAAATTTATCATTTTTTATAGATAAAAATATTGTGAAAAAATAAACCTCATTCAATATTGAATGGAGTTTATTTTTAATTTAACCTAAATTTCTTATTATACTTCTAAGTAATCTAAAATGCCTTCAGCCGCTTTGCGACCTTCGCTAATGGCAGTGACAACTAGATCAGAGCCACGGACAGCATCGCCACCTGCAAAGATTTTTGGATTGGTGGTTTGGTAGCTGTTAGCTTCGGGTGCGATGATTTTGCCTTGTGGGTCAAATTCGACACCATGCTGAGCAAGCCAAGGCATGGCATGTGGTTTGAATCCAAAAGCCATGATTACTGCATCGGCAGGAAGAATAAATTCAGAACCTTCGATAATTACTGGCGAGCGTCGTCCTTTTGCATCTGGCTCGCCTAGTTCTGTTCGAACCATTTTTATGCCTGTTACTTGTCCACTGTTATTAATTTCTATGCTTAATGGTTGGACATTAAATTGAAATTTTGCACCTTCCTCTTTGGCATTTTTGACTTCTCGTTTTGAGCCCGGCATGTTGGCTTCGTCTCGGCGATAAGCACAAGTAACTTCAGTTGCACCTTGACGAATAGATGTTCGTATACAGTCCATTGCAGTATCACCACCACCTAATACCACAACACGTTTGTTTTTCATGTCAATGTAAGGGGTATCTTGGGTTTGCGCATGTTTCATTATGTGTTTAGTGTTGGCAATTAAAAATGGTAAGGCATCATAAACGCCGTTGGCATCTTCGTTTTGAAGACCTGCTCGCATTGATTGATAAGTTCCAGTCCCCACAAAAACAGCATCAAATTCGTTGATTAAGTCGGCTAATTGCACCGTTTTACCGACCTCAGTATTTAAACGGAACTCAATGCCCATTTCAGTAAAAATATGTCTTCGGTTGATTAATACTTCTTTATCAAGTTTAAACGCTGGGATGCCAAAGGTGAGTAGTCCACCAATTTCAGGGTGACGATCAAATACAACTGGCGTTACGCCATTGCGGACTAAGACATCCGCACAAGCAAGGCCAGCAGGACCAGCACCAATAACCGCAACTTTTAAGCCTATTTGTTCAACATTATTGAGATTTGGCTTCCAGCCCATTTTGAAGGCTTCGTCAGTAATATAGCGTTCAATATTGCCAATGGTGACAGCACCAAATTCGGCATTTAAGGTACAAGAGCCTTCACAAAGGCGATCTTGCGGGCAGACGCGACCACAAACTTCTGGCAGACTGTTAGTTTGGTGTGAAAGTTCAACCGCTTCTAATATTTTGCCTTCGTTAACCAGTTTTAACCAATTGGGAATATAGTTATGCACAGGGCATTTCCATTCACAATATGGGTTGCCGCAAGCAAGGCAACGATCAGCCTGCGCTTGTGATTGTGGAGCAGAAAATCCTTCATAAATTTCAACAAATTCAATTTTACGGATGTTTAACGATTTTTTAGGCGGATCAACACGTTGTAAATCGATAAACTGATAAACATTTTGGCTCATTTTCGTGTTCTCCTTATTGTGCCTGAATACGCAGTTCTGCTGATGAGCGACTGCGGTGCCCAAGTAGCGCTGTTACATCACTTGATTTTGGTTTAACTAATACAAATTGTTTAGAATAATCTTTCCAATTTGCCAAAATTTCTTCCGCTCGTGATGAATGGGTAAGTTGAGCATGTTCCATAATTAGACCTCGAAGGTGTTCTTCGTGAATGGCGTAATCTGCTACATTTAACATTTCAACTAGTTCTTTATTAATACGATTGTGCAGTTCGCCGTCAGTATCTAAAATATAAGCAAAACCACCTGTCATACCAGCACCAAAGTTAACTCCTGTTTTGCCTAATACGCAGACAATACCACCTGTCATATATTCACAGCCATTGTCACCAATGCCTTCAACAACACTAATTGCACCAGAATTGCGTACCGCAAATCGTTCTCCAGCACGTCCAGCTGCAAAGAGTTTTCCTCCAGTTGCACCATATAAGCAGGTATTACCTGCAATGGTTGCTTCATGGCTTAAAAATGCTGAGCCTTGCGGTGGTCGAATCACAATACGGCCACCAGCCATGCCTTTACCAACATAATCATTGGCATCGCCTGTGAGTGTTAAGTCCACTCCGCCAGCGTTCCAAACACCAAAACTTTGACCCGCAGTGCCGTTAAAGTTAAGCGAAATAGGATCAGCAACAAGACCTTGGTCACCATATTTTTTAGCAATATAACCAGATAATCTAGTACCTACAGATCGATCGGTATTTTGTATATCAAAATAGAGGCTTTGGCTTTGGCGATTATCAACAAATTGTTGTGCTTGTGTGATGATCTCTTTATTTAGCACACCTTTATCAAATGGTTTATTGTCTTCAATACAATAAACTGGTTTGCCATCAATAGGTTTTGCTGTTTCAAGCAGTCCTGATAGGTCAAGTTTTTGTTGTTTTGCCGTGATGCCATCAAGTTCTAATAACAGATCGGTGCGTCCTATCAAATCGACGATACGACTGACACCTAGCTCGGCCATAATTTCTCGCGTGTTACGCGCAATAAAGCGGAAATAGTTTATCGCTTTTTCTGGCAGGCCATGATAATGTTCGCTACGCAGTTTTTCGTCTTGGGTTGCAACACCCGTTGCACAGTTATTAAGGTGGCAAATACGCAGATATTTACAACCTAAGGCAACCATTGGTCCTGTTCCAAATCCAAAACTCTCAGCACCTAAAATAGCTGCTTTGACAATATCAGTTCCTGTTTTTAAACCACCGTCTACTTGTAAACGTATTTTGTGACGTAACCCATTGGCGACTAATGATTGCTGAGTTTCAACCAACCCTAATTCCCAAGGAGAACCAGCATATTTGACTGAAGTCAATGGGCTGGCGCCTGTTCCACCATCATAGCCTGAAATGGTAATTAAGTCGGCATAGGCTTTAGCAACTCCCGTTGCGATTGTGCCAACGCCTGGCTCTGATACTAATTTAACCGAAATCATGGCGTTAGGGTTAATTTGTTTTAGGTCAAATATTAATTGTGCTAAATCCTCAATCGAGTAAATGTCGTGATGAGGTGGTGGTGAAATAAGTGTGACACCCGGTACAGAAAAGCGCAATTTAGCAATATATGGTGTGACTTTGTCGCCAGGTAACTGACCACCTTCACCTGGTTTTGCTCCTTGTGCTACTTTGATTTGAATAACATCGGCACTCATTAAGTAACTTGGTGTTACACCAAAACGACCTGATGCAACTTGTTTTATGCGTGATACTTTTATGGTGTTGTAGCGAGCAGGATCTTCACCGCCTTCGCCTGAATTTGAAAAACCACCAAGCGTGTTCATTGCTTCGGCAAGGGATTCATGTGCTTCAGGGCTTAGCGCACCAATTGACATGGCTGCCGAGTCAAAGCGTTTGAACAGTGATTCTTCCGGTTCAACTTGATCAAGTGGAATAGCTGCGTTTTCAGGTGGATTGAGCTTTAATAAATCACGCAAGGTGGCAATAGGGCGGTTGTTGACGATATCGACATAACGTTTGTAATCTTCATAATTGCCATTATTGACCGCTTTTTGTAGTGACTGTACTACATCAGGATTATAAGCATGATATTCACCACCATGAACATATTTAAGTAACCCTCCTTGTTCTAATGGTTTTCTTTTCAGCCATGCACTTTTCGATAAGTTGAATTGGTCTTGTGCAAAATCATCAAAATTGGCACCATTAATACGGCTAGTAACTCCTTGGAAACAAAGTTCAACAACCTCTTTATTTAAACCAACTGCTTCAAATAGTTTTGAACAGCGGTAAGAGGCGACAGTTGAAATGCCCATTTTTGACATAATTTTATATAAGCCTTTGTTAATTCCATTACGATAATTAAGAATGGCTTCACGGTAAGATTTGTTTATTGTGCTATTATCGACCATTTGGCCTAAAATTTCGTAGGCTAAATAAGGATAAATTGCGGTTGCACCAAAACCAAGAAGTACCGCAAATTGATGTGGATCACGGCAGCTTGCGGTTTCGACAATGATATTAGCATCGCAACGTAAGTTTTTTTCAACTAAGCGTTGCTGAACAGCTCCAACAGCCATAGGCGCAGGAATTGGTAAGCGATCAGGCGCTATATTTTTATCTGATAAAATCAATAATACTGTGCCATTGCGAACTTTTGCTTCAGCATCACCGCATAATTGTTCAATGGCATCGCGCAGGCTACCATCGATTTCATAAGTGATATCTAAGGCTTCTGATTTGTAATAACGGGATTCTAATGCTGTTAATTGTTTAAAATCTGAATAGACCAAAACTGGGGATTTGAACGCAACACGATGCGCCTGACCTTCTGCTTCGGCAAACACATTCATTTCACGACCAATACTGGTTGAAAGTGACATAACGTGTGATTCGCGTAGTGGGTCGATAGGGGGATTTGTTACCTGAGCAAATTTTTGACGAAAATAATCATAAATTGAGCGAGGCCTTGTTGATAGTACCGCAAATGGTGTGTCATCGCCCATTGAGCCAGTGGCTTCTTGACCGTTTTCACCTAGCACTCGAATACATTGGTCTAGCTCTTCAGCACTATAACCAAATTGTTTTTGATAAGTTGCTAGCAAGATATCGTCATAATATCGAGAGCCAATGTTATCATCAGGTAGGTTTTCAAAAGGGATCAGTCTTTTAACATTTTTTCCCATCCATTCTTTATATGGGTGACGTTTTTGTAAATCGTTGTCTGTTTCAGACGATTGTAAAATGCGACCTTCTTCAGTATCGATAACTAACAATTCACCTGGACCAACGCGTCCTTTAGTGACGACTTCGTCTGGTTGATAATCCCAAATACCGATTTCGGATGCACAGGTAATGAGTTTGTCTGTCGTTATTACATAACGTGCAGGACGTAATCCGTTACGGTCTAAGTTACATGCGGCATAACGACCGTCAGACATTACAATACCGGCAGGACCATCCCAAGGTTCCATATGCATTGAGTTGAAGTCGAAAAAAGCACGCAGATCTTCGTTCATGTCAGGATTATTTTGCCATGCAGGTGGAACCAATAAGCGCATAGCTCGTACAATATCCATTCCTCCTACAAGAAATAGCTCAAGCATGTTATCTAATGAACTTGAATCAGAACCTGTGACATTAACAAAAGGTGCCGCATCTTGTAAGTCCGGAATGAGTGGCGTTTTAAATTTATAGGAACGTGCTTGTGCCCATTGTCTATTACCTTCAATAGTGTTTATTTCACCATTATGAGCTAAATGCCGAAAAGGTTGCGCTAATGGCCAACGAGGAACAGTATTGGTTGAAAAACGTTGATGAAATAAACAAATTGCTGTTTCCATTCGGATGTCAGCCAAATCTAGATAGAATCGAGGTAAATCTTTAGGCATACATAAGCCTTTATAGATATTGACCTGATTTGAGAAGCTACAAACGTAAAATGTATCGTCTTGTACCCGTTTTTCAATTCGACGGCGTACCATATATAGGCGACGTTCTAAATCAATTTTTGTCCACCCAGCGGGCGCATTGACAAATACTTGTTCAATTTTTGGTAATGAGGATAGGGCAATTTCACCAAGTACGCTTTTATCAATTGGTACTTCACGCCAACCTAGAATTGATAAGGTTTCATTGGTTAATTCTTCTTCGACAATATCACGGCTAATTTGAGCTTCTTTTTCATTTTGGCTCAAAAACAACATACCAACAGCATAATTACTTGCTAAACGCCAGCCCGCATCTTGTGCCACTAATCTAAAAAATCGATCGGGTTTTTGTAATAAAAGTCCACAGCCATCGCCAGTTTTACCGTCTGATAAAATGGCACCACGGTGTTGCATTCTGGCAAGTCCGTGAATTGCAGTACGCACCACTTTATGACTTGGTTGTCCTTCAATGTGAGCAATTAAACCAAATCCACAGTTATCTTTTTCATGATGCTGGTTATATAACATATCATTGCCTCTAATTCATCGCTTTTATAAGAAGGTATAGGCTTTAATCCCATATTAAATGTGACGTTAATTAAAAAAACTTTTTTGGTCAAATAAATATTACTTATAAGTCAATTTTCTAATAATTTATATTGGGGTTATTAATGAATCTAATAGTAGTATATATCTTTATGATTTTTTATAAGTTGAAACTACGCATTCAACAATTAGCATAAATATATTAAGTATGAATTCTTTTTCTTATTGAAAAGTTTCAGGAAAGCATTTATTTCAGTATACCAATTCTGTTCCGTCCAATGGCTATGAGTGATAATTGTATACTGTTATAATTTGTTATCTTTTAATTTTTGAAGTATTAATAATGCAAACTAAAATTACGATTGTAGGTGCTGGTGCTGCTGGGCTTTTTTGTGCAGGCTTACTGGGACAAAAAGGTTATGAAGTTACAGTAATTGATAATGGTAAAAAATTAGGTCGTAAAATCTTAATGTCTGGTGGTGGTAATTGCAATTTTACTAATCTTACTGTCGAGCCAAGTAATTATATTTCTGAAAATCCACACTTTTGTAAATCCGCATTGAAACGATATACACAATGGGATTTTATCCAATTAGTAAATCACTATGGTATTGCTTACCATGAAAAAGATCATGGCCAATTATTTTGTGATAATTCAGCGCAAGATATTGTTGATATGCTATTAAACGAGAGCAAGAAAGGGCATGTTAATTTTATGATGCAGACTCAGGTTGAAGATATTAGCAGTGATGGAATAGGATTTAAATTACATACTTCTCAAGGTATTATTGATACTGGGAAACTTATTATCGCAACGGGAGGTCTATCTATGCCAGCTCTTGGTATGACTTCAATTGGTTATAAAATTGCTGAAAAATTTGATATTCCTATAGTGCCAGTAAAAGCGGGACTAGTACCACTTACGTTGCATAAACCTTTACTTGATGTGTTATCAACCTTGTCAGGTATTGCCGTTGCTGTTGAAGTTTCTAATGAAAGAATTAGTTTTAAAGAAAATTTATTGTTTACTCATCGAGGGATTTCTGGGCCTGCTATTTTGCAGATATCGAGCTATTGGCAGGCTGGTGAGCCAATTACTATTAATTTATTACCTGATTTTACATTCGAATCATCGTTTAAACCATTATTAGAGCAAAATCGTAATCAAACGATAAAAAACTGCTTAGCACAGATTTTACCTAAAAGGCTTATTGAAGTGTTAATACAGATCAATTTGATAAATGATATAACAGTTAAGCAACTTAATCTTAAACAACAGCAAGACTTGTATAATGTGTTAACACATTGGCGTATTATTCCAAATGGGACAGAAGGTTATCGTACTGCTGAGGTGACTCTTGGTGGTGTAAGTACTGATGCGTTGTCATCCAAAACTATGGCAGTTAAAACACACCCCAACCTTTATTTTATTGGTGAAGTTGTCGATGTGTCAGGCTGGCTAGGAGGTTACAACTTTCAATGGGCTTGGAGCAGTGCTTTTGCTTGTACTGAGGATTTTTAATTAATAAATTTGCTATTGATAAGTTGTGATTTAATTTTATTATATTGATTATTTCTTTATTGAAATTGTAAAGAGGATAAATGGTGAGTAAGTAGTCGATAATTTGATAATTAGAGATGATATTATCTTTTGACAATCATCACTACAAAATACTATCTTCTTTTTTTAAATTAGGTTAAACTTTAGCTACTATTATTTCCTATGGTCTTATCTTTAAGATAGCAATTAAGGTCACGCTTTTCTGTTGTAATAGTATATTTACACCTTATCGATAATGGCTTTGCCAATGTGTTAAACCAAAAAAATTTAAATATTTCCAAAGATTGTAATTATTCAAGATTGACTATCATAATATTAGTACATTATGAAATTTGGATTGTTTGCTAAAACGTGTTCTTTTATTAAATGCCTTTCTATCATCTTTAATAAAATTAATGAATGTTTGTCATAGTAGTCTGTTTTATTTAATGACAAATATTTTTATCAGAAATGTTTTACCTATTTATTTAATTATTATATTTTTCAAATTGATCTATCAATTGCATTGGATGCAATAAGCTATTTTTGATTGTTTTCTTATGTAGTTTTTATGTATTAATTAACTGGAGGTCATATGTCCGACAAAATTATTTCTAATTACAATAAATTACGTAAAGATCTTATAATGAAAGATCGACGTTTTAGTGCTCAAAACGGTAAATTATGTTTTGAGGGCGTTAATTTAGAAGAATTAGCAAAAAAATATCCAACCCCTTTTTATGTTTTTTCTGAAAAGGAAATTGACCGTAATGTACAAGAAATTAAACAGGCATTTAAGGCTCATTCAAATACTAAAATTTTCTATGCATCAAAAACTTGTTCAGTAATGGGCGTTCTTAAAGCAATTAAAGATGCAGGAATTTATGCCGAAGCGAACTCAATGTTTGAAGTGCGCAAATGCTTGGAAATTGGTTTTAGTGGCAGCCAAATTGTGTTCAATGGGGTAGTGAAAAAACCGGTGGACTTAGAGTATGCTATCGAAAATGATCTGTATATTATCAATGTGGATAGTTTATATGAACTTGATATTATTGATGAAATTTCAAGGCGCTTGAAAAAAGTGGCAAATGTTTGTGTGCGTGTTGAGCCAAATGTTCCATCAGCAACCCACGCAGAATTGGTAACAGCGTATCATGCTAAATCTGGCATTGATCTAGAGCAAGCGGAAGAGACTTGTCGTCGTATTATTGAAATGCCTTATGTGCATTTACGTGGTTTACATATGCATGTTGGTGATCAGGTTCCAGAATCAGAACCTTTTGCTAAAGCAACTAAAGTATTAGTTGATGAATCACGCCGTTTAGAAGAAGTGCTTGACATTAAATTTGATTTAATCAACGTAGGTGGTGGTATTCCTGTTCCATATAAGTATGACGAAGAGAATGGCGATCCATTGCAAGATAACATGTATGCGGGAATTACTGCACAAGAATTTGCTGATGCCGTTATTAATGAAGTACACAAATGGCGTACTGATGTTGAAATTTGTATTGAACCAGGTCGTAAAGTAACTGGATCAGCTGGCGTGCTTGTAACCGAAATAGCCTGTGAAAAACGTAAAACTAACTATGATTTAGACGGCAATATTGAAGAGCATGTTGAATGGAAATTTGTGGATGCTGGCTATAGTGTGCTTTCTGATAGTCAACATTTCGATTGGTTTTTCTATGTTTATAATGCTTCAAAAATCAATGAAGCACATGATGAATATGTTAAATTAGCTGGTCCTTTATGTGATGGCGGTGATTATTACCATGTTGGTGTAAAAGGCGAAGAGTTCTTAATGCCAAAAGATACACAGATTGGTGATATTGTGGTTTTCTTGGATGCTGGTGCTTATACCATTGAAAGCCAAACAGTTTATAACAATCGCCCTCGTACCGCTGTTGTGATGATAGATAAAAAAGACAAGGATAGGTTGATTAGACGAGAAGACACTTACGAAGATATGGTTGGATACGACGTATATTAATCATGAACTATCTGGAGATTTTTTAGGCTCCAGATATTATAATGTGAGGTTACTATGAGTGATTCTAAAGATTCAAGCTTGCTTGGTATTAAAGACATTGTGTTTATGAATGTCATTGCGATACTCAGCTTGCGTCAAATCCCGAATGTTGCTCCTTATGGGGCATCTGCAATGATACTTTGGCTCATCGCTGCATTTTGTCTATTTTTTCCATTAGCAATGGTTTGTGGTGAGCTTTCAACAGGCTGGCCAAAAGATGGTGGAATCTTTGTTTGGGTAAAAGAAGCTTTTGGTAAACGTATTGGCTGGATAGTAGTTGTTTGTTTCTTGTTTTCTTGTGTGCTCTTCTTCCCGTTAATGTTGCAATTTGGTTTTACTGCAATTGGATATATGTTTAGTGCCGAATTAGCCCAAAATGAGGTGTTTATTGGAGTAGGATCTATGGTGGTATTTTGGATTCTAACGCTGATGAATATTCGTGGCATGCAATGGACTAAAATTATCAATAGTGTGAGTGCATGGCTCGGTGTATTTATCCCAGCAGCTATTATCATATTACTTGCTATTGTTTGGTTATTTACAGATCATCCAATGGCAACTAATTACAGTCATTTCAGTGATTGGATGCCAGATTTAAGCAGTTGGGATACTATTGTTTTCCTATCTAGCATGATGTTCGCATTTGCTGGCCTTGAGGTGGCTCCAATGATTGCAGGGCGTACACGAGATCCACAACGAGACTTTCCAAAAGCAATGTTGGTTTCAGCAGTGGTAATTGTTGGTATTTATATGGTCGGAACATGGGCTATTAATACTTTATTACCCGCAGCCGATACTGATATCGTAGCGGGTGTTATGCAAGCAATGGAAGCGGCTGCAAAAGAGTTACATATGCCTTGGTTGCTTCCTGTTATGGCAATCTGTTTATTTTTTGGCGCATTAGGACAAATTAACTCATGGCTAGTTGGTCCTATCTATATGTTACAAGAAGCATCAAAAGAAGATAATTTGCTGGGTGAGCGCATTGGCCATTTACACCCAGTATATCAAACCCCTGCTTTTGCATTAACTGTTCAAGCTATTATCGTAACGGTACTTTGTTTTTCAACATTCGTTTCACCAAGTATAGCTGCTGCGTATTGGATGTTAACAGCGTTAACTACAATTTGTTACTTCATCCCTTACTTAGTGATGTTTATTGCATATTATCGTTTACGCATTGCTCAACCCGATGTACCGCGTAGCTTTAAAATTCCTGGGAAAGTCCTTCCGATTATTTTACCGGCTTTAGGGTTTCTATCTACATTGTTCGCAGTGATATTAGTATTTATTCCCCCAGCCCAAATTGATATGGGTGGATATGTTGAGTATATCGCTAAAATTGTTGGTGGTGCAGTGCTTGCTATTGTATTGGCTGAATGGATCTATCATCGAGCTCAAAGACGTAATCATTTGCAACAACAGTAAAATATAGAGGAGTAAATATGTACAAACCTATATTGGAAATCGATTTATGTAAATTAAAAGAAAATGCTCGTGTTGAAAAAACTATTTTAGCCAAACACGGTATTGATGTAATGGCTGTTAATAAAGTTTTTGATGGCTGTATTGAAACAGCAAAAGCTGTTCTTGATGGTGGTATTGATGTGATTGCCGAATCAAGAACTTACAATTTAAAAAAATTGAAAGATGCTTTAAATTGTAAAACATGCTTATTACGTAGTCCTTGTTTAAGTGAAATTAGTGATGTGGTTAAATACGCGGATATTAGCCTAAATAGCGAAAAGCAAGTTATTCAATCACTTTCTGATGAAGCTGTTAAGCAACAAAAAGTTCATCAAGTTTTGTTGATGGTAGATATGGGAGATTTACGAGAAGGTATTTGGTTTGAAAATATTGATGAAATTATTGATATGGTAAAATTAATCCTTGCTTTACCAGGAATTGAACTTTATGGACTTGGAACCAATTTTAATTGCTATGGTACGGTATTACCGACGGTTAAAAATGGGGTGGATTTTTTACATATAGCACGTAAAGTAGAGCAAACTTGTAGTATTAAAGTACGATATCTATCGGCAGGAAATTGTACCAGCTATCATTTGTTAGATAAAAATATTTGGCCAGAAGGGTTAAATCACATAAGAATTGGTGGGTTACATGAGTTTGGTATTGAATATGTTGAAATGAAATATCTTGATGAATTTCATCATTCCAATAAGCCTGTTGGTAAAGCATGCAGTAATATCTATAAATTATATGCACAAATCATTGAACTTAATAGTAAACCAACCGTTCCTGTTGGAGAATTAGGTGTTGATGCTTTCTTGAATAGTAAGACATTTATTGATCATGGAACTCGTAAACGGGCACTACTTGCTTTTGGCCGTCAAGATGTACCTGCTGAAAACTGTACTCCTATTAGTGATAGTATTACTATTTTAGGGCAAACGAGTGATCATACTATTGTTGATATTGAGGATGTTCCTAATACATTACGAGTTGGTGATGTGATTGGTTTTGAACTTGATTATACTGCTTTACTTATGGCGTGCCAAGCGAGTGGCGTAGACAAACGGTTTATTTATTAATTCATTCATGTATTCATGTTGCTGCTGGTTTCCAGCAGCTTTTATTCCTGACTAGGTGGTTTACATGGTAACATCAGAATATCAAGGAAGTTCCTATCCTAGTACTAGTAGTTTAAAGAAGAATTTAAAGAATCGCCATCTTTTAATGATCTCTTTAGGTGGTTCAATTGGTACAGGACTATTTATTGGTATTGCAGCACCTCTTAGCGATGTTGGACCGCTAGGCACTATTATTGCTTATTTGTTAGCTGGTAGTATTATGCTTTCAACCATGCTATGTTTAAGTGAATTATCGTGTGCCTTTCCTCATGCTGGTTCTTTTCAACATTATGCATTAATGTTTATACCGAATCCAATTTGGAGCTATACCATTGGTTGGTTATATTGGTTAAGCTGGGTGCTGTCTATGGCTGCAGATTTAACGGCTGCTGCGATGATTGCTTATCATTTTTTTAATTCAATTCCTATCTATCTTTTTAGCTTATTAATTCTTGTTATTTTAACCTTAGTACACTTAACCTCAGTACGAGCTTTTGGTGAAAGTGAATACTGGTTTTCAACCATTAAAGTCTTTGCAATTATTGCGTTTATAGGAACAGGTATTTATCTGCTTTATCATCAATATGTTGATACACAGGTTTTACCTACGTTAAAAACAGAAAATGGTTGGTTTCCCAATGGTTTTTCAGCCATATTGGTTTGTATGACTATTGTGACTTATTCTTTTCAAGGTGTTGAATTAATTGGTAGTGCAGCAGGTGAAGCTGAGTCACCACAGGCAGTTTTACCGAAAATTATTACAGGTGTTGCTTTTAGAATTATATTGTTTTATGTCTTATCGATTGCAGTATTAGCGTTTGTTTATCCCTATGGAACAATACATGGTGAGATTAGCCCCTTTGTCTGGGTATTTAACCGCGCAGGTATTAAATTTGCTTCATATGCAATGTTGTTTGTGATTTTTTGTGCAGCAATATCTGCGGCTAATTCTGCAATCTATGCAAGCTCAAGGATGTTATGGTCTATGGCTCAGGATAATTTAGCTCCTAAGTATTTTTCAAAAGTAAATAGGCGAGGAGTACCAACAAAAGGAATTTTATTTATTTCAAGTATTGCATCAGTATCGTTATTATCGAAGTATATTGCTGCTGAAAAACTTTATCTTTATTTAGTTGCAGCCACAGGGCAAGTAGGTTGTTTTGCTTGGATCATTATTGCTTGGTGCCAGTATCAATTCCGAAAAGGTGTGATTAATGGTAAATATTCCAAAGAGATGATTAAATTTAAATCTCCGTTATTTCCTTGGTTAGCTGCAATTTCAATTATTGCTAATGTTGTGATTATTGTTGGAGTATGGTTTGGCGAATCGGGTCACTTTATTTTATTATCTGAAGTTATCTTAGTCATAATCATTTTACTGACTTACTTTTTCTATAAAAACCGTAAACTTCACAATAACTACTAAATTAGATTAGTGATGAACATACTTAGTCAATTAAGTATGTGATTACCTAATGGTAATTACATACTATTCTGAATTAAATCAGATCTAAGACATTTAAAACATGTATTTTATCTATTTTATATAGCAGTTTGAAGAAATTATAAAAGTCATGCTAGGTTATTTTATAAAAGCAGATATTCCGGTAAAGACAACTTGTGCGGCTATAGCTGATATTAATAGCCCGGTCAGTTTCGATAAAATTGCAATACCTGTATTTTTTAATACTTTTGCAATGCTTTTTGCGCATAACAGCATTGCATAAATTCCTGAAGAAGCAATGAATAAAGAGACGGCACCAACCATATTGGCAGCAAAGCCTACTGAACTTGTTCCCATAACAATGATAGTACCAATAGAAGCGGGTCCCATACAAAGTGGAATTGCAAGAGGTACCACACTGATATCTTCATCACTACTAATTTTGTTTTTTTCAGGAGAATCATTCATTAGTGAAACCGCTGTGATAAAAAGTAATGCACCAGAGCCTATGCGGAATGCATCTAGAGTAAAGCCAAAAACACTAAACATAGTATTGCCAAAGAAAAACAGTACAATACCAATGATAAATACAGCATATGAGGTTTTTAGCGCTGTTTTGCGCCTTAATAATTCATCATATTGCTTAGTACCGCTCAAAAATGCACTTAAAACTGCTGGAGGAGTCATTAATGCAAATAATTTAACTGTTGTGGCAAGAATATCAATAAGATAGTTACCCATAGCATTCCCTTTTGAATAAAACTACTTTTAATTTTCTAACTAATTAAAATTAACATAAATAATTTCTTTTAGACATAAAAACGGTCACCATCGAGGTGACCACCTTTATCTGGTTTTAAATATCAACCAATAAAAAATTAGTTAAGGCGCTCTTTAATGCGAGCCGCTTTACCACGAAGTTCACGTAAGTAGTAAAGTTTAGCTTGACGTACTTGACCGCGACGTTTCACAGTAATTGAATCAACAATTGGTGAGTGAGTTTGGAATACTCGTTCAACACCTTCTCCATTCGAAATCTTACGCACTGTAAATGCAGAGTGCAAACCACGATTACGAATGCCAATAACAACACCTTCATAAGCTTGAAGACGTTTTTTATTACCTTCAACAACCCATACTTTTACTTCAACCGTGTCACCTGGGCGAAAAGACGGGATGTCTTTTTTCATTTGTTCTTGTTCTAATTGCTGAATAATTGCATTTTTCATAATATTATCTCTTACTAGTTATACTGAAATATTAATTGCTTAGTTTGTCACCGTATTCTTGTTGGAATTCAGTGAGTAAACATTGCTCTTCATCAGTCAGAGCTAGATTTGCAAGAAGATCTTCTCTTCTTAACCAAGTTCGTCCTAGTGATTGTTTTAATCTCCAACGACGAATCGCTTCATGGTTACCAGACATTAATACGTCAGGTACCGCCATTCCATCTAACACCTCAGGCCGAGTATAGTGTGGACAGTCAAGTAAACCGTTAGCAAAAGAGTCTTCTTTTGCCGATGATTGGTGATTTAGCACGCCAGGAATAAACCTTGCTAATGCATCAATCATGGTCATCGCTGGTATTTCACCACCACTTAACACGTAATCCCCAATTGACCATTCTTCGTCAATTTCGGTTTGAATAACGCGTTCATCTATACCTTCGTATCGTCCACAAATCAAAATTAAATTTTGATTTTGTGACAATTCGCAAACACCTTGTTGGTCTAATTTGCGCCCTTGTGGGGAAAGATAGATTACTTTTGTATTGTTACCTGCAACTGTTTTTGCCGCATGAATTGCATCTTTAAGTGGTTGAACCATCATTAACATGCCGGGACCACCACCATAAGGCCTATCATCGACAGTCTTATGCTTATCATGCGCAAAATCGCGAGGGTTCCAATATTCTACTGTTAACAGTCCATTTTTAACGGCTCGACCAGTTACGCCATAACAGGTAATGGCTTGAAACATTTCGGGAAAAAGGCTGATTACGCCAATCCACATAGTTTTACCTTACCAATTAAAAAGCAGGATCCCAATCGACCACAATCATTT
This sequence comes from Gilliamella sp. Choc6-1, assembly GCF_001690385.1. NCBI lineage: Bacteria > Pseudomonadati > Pseudomonadota > Gammaproteobacteria > Orbales > Orbaceae > Gilliamella > Gilliamella sp. Choc6-1. The sequence goes on along the minus strand of NZ_LZHI01000068.1, from coordinate 47,090 downwards.
TTGTTGTTAAATCAACTTGTTTTATAAATTGATTATCAACAAAAGGGATTAAACGTTCTGTTGCGCCAAATGCATCTTTTAGATTTGCTTTAACCACTAATACATCGTTAGATCCGGTTTCCATCAAATCAGTTACCTGTCCTAAATCATAGTTATTAACTGTTTTAACTCGGCAACCAATGAGATCCTTCCAATAAAAATCACCATTGCTAAGTGCAGGTAATTTTTCTGCATCAACAAACACTTCAATATTGGTTAATGCAATGGCTTGATCACGATCATCAATGCCTTTAAGTTTCACAATCATATCATGATTATGCGGTTTAAAGCTCTCTACAATTACCTCTTGCCATTGTCCAGCACGCTGAATATACCAAGGTGTGTAATCAAAAATGCTATCTGGGAATTCTGTAAACGAAAAAATTCTGAGCCATCCGCGAATGCCGTAGCTTGAACCAAGTTTACCAACAACAATAAGATTCTCAGTATTCATCATTACAGTGATTATCAATTACTAAATTAAGCAGCTTTTTGCGCTTGTTTAATTAGTGCATTAACACGATCAGAAACAGTTGCACCTAAACCAACCCAATGATTTACGCGATCAAGATCTAAACGTAATTCCTCTGCTTTACCTTGTGCAATTGGATTAAAAAAACCAACGCGCTCAATAAAACGACCATCACGTGGGCTACGGCTATCGGTAACAACTACTTGATAAAAAGGGCGCTTTTTAGAGCCACCACGAGCTAAACGAATAGTTACCATAACATCCTCTTAAGTTAAAAAATAATCTTCTTTTTGTCCAACACGGACAAAATCAAAGCCATAGGATTATACTCTTTTTGGCAAAAAGCGCAATGGTTGTTTGTTGATGATGGAGGCTATATTGGTGGACTTAAACTAACTTAAAAAAGGATGGATAAAAATGATACCAACTATAATTCATTTAATTTAAGTGAAAATCGATAAATATAACAAAATAGTGATTTTCATTTTTTGTTCTTTTTGTGAAAAAAAGCTCTCTTTAAAACATCAAAAAAGCCAAGTGACCGGACCATTTTTTGCCCGTCAACATAAACTCGAATGGCTTTTAATACCTTCTTGGGCTCTTTAGATGCAAAGGTATATGTACCATTTTTTTTTGTTTGTATTGAATAACGAGGAATCCATCTACCACCTAATAATACAGAAGCAATCACATAGTCAACTTCATTCCATGGTATTTGGATATATTTGCGTGGATCTTGTTGATGATAAAACTCAAAGGCTTTGTTACCAATTATTATATTGCCGTATTCAGATAAGCCTGTAAATGCGGTTGCTTTCACTGTCAAATCAATTTTAGTATTTAATGATTGAACCATCTACCCTATATCCATGCAAAGTTCAAATGATTAATGACACCTTTTCATCGCATTATGTGATGAAAAGGTTAATGTAATATTAAATAGAAAGTTGGAGCTATTTTTAAATATCATACTTTCCAAATATATGTAGGCATAGCTATATGTTTATAAAAGGCCGATTACATGACCAACAATACCTACTATAAATAATCCCAAAATAATTAGGATTGGTGATACTTTTTTACGAAGTAACCACATACAAAAGAAGGTTAATAGTAAAGGAACAAGTCCAGGTATTAACTGATCCAAGTTATTTTGTAAGGTGGTTACCTTTTGTTGAGTCAGTGATAATCCGCTTTGCATTTGAATTAATGCTTGTTGAATGCCTTTAGCACCTGCTGGTAATGTATTCCAATCAATAAAAGCACCATTGTCTAGCTTGACAGTAGATACGACTGGTTGGAATTTAATTGATACCCATCTTTGTACTAAGGCCGCCAGTACAAACATCCCTAAAATAGAAGCTCCTTTGGTGATTTTTTGTAGTAATCCGCCAGATAAATTATCGGTTATTTTAGAGCCTGTGCGGTAACCAAATTCTTGGGTATACCACATGAAGCCCCAACGAATAATATTCCATAATAAGAAGAATAAAATTGGTCCCATAATATTACCACTTAGCGCAAGTGAAGCGCCAAGAGCACCGAGCATTGGACGTACGGTAAACCAGAATACTGGATCACCCACACCCGCTAATGGTCCCATCATCCCAACTTTTACCCCTTGAATTGCTACGTCATCAACAGCAGCTCCATTAGCCCGTTCCTCTTCAAGTGCAAGAGTTACCCCAAGTACTGGAGAAGCTAAATAAGGGTGAGTATTAAAAAATTCTAGGTGACGCTTAAGAGCAGCAGAGCGATCCTCTTTGGTGGTATATAATTTTTTGATAGCAGGGATCATTGAATAGACCCATCCACCATTTTGCATACGTTCATAGTTCCAAGACCCTTGGAGGAAGGTTGAACGCCAAGCAACCGCTAAACGATCTTTTTTGTTTAATTGGATTCTATCAGTCATTTTCTTCTCCAAGTTTTTAGTAATCATTTAAAATATCATCAAGTGGATCACCTTTGCTACCACCATTGGATGAATTGCCACGTTCAGAAAGATTGAGGTAAATTAGTGCTAATGCTATACCTCAAGCGCCAAGTGCAATCAGTGTTAATTGTGATATCGCAGCAACGACAAAACCAATAATGAAAAATGGCCATACTTCTCGGTTTGCCATCATATTGATTACCATTGCATAACCAACAGCAACAACCATTCCACCACCAATAGCCATTCCTGTTGTTAGCCATTCTGGCATTGCTTCTAGTGTACTTCTAACAATTTCAGCAGGAATAAAGAGTAATGCAGCAGCTGGGATTGCGATACGTAAACCTTGTAAACAGATACCTAAAATTTGTAACCATTCAATTTTTTGAATATTGCCTTCCTCCGCTGCCGCATCCATCATGTGTACTAATGGAACTGCAATAGTTCGCACAATCATGGTTAAAAATAGCCCTGCAACTGCAAGTGGAATAGCAACAGCTATAGCGGTAGATACGCCAGCTATACCTTGGCCACCTAATACTAAAATAATTGATGAAGCAACCGATGCTAAAGCTGCATCAGGCGCTACTGCCGCCCCAATATTGGCCCAACCGAGAGCAATCATTTGCAACGAACCGCCCAATACAACCCCTGCTTCTAAATTACCTGTTACAAGTCCAATTAAAGAACAAGCCACTAAAGGTTGGTGGAATTGAAACTGATCTAAAATACCTTCCATACCAGCTAGAAAGGCAATAACTATCACTAAAATGATAGCAATAATTGACAATGTCATAATATAACCCCTTAAATAAACTAATTCTTTTGTTGCGCCAATTCTTCTTTCGCTTTTTTCAATAATTCGTCCATATTACTGCTAGAGTCATTAGGTACTTTGCGAACATCAAATTTCACATTTTTTGTTTTTAATTTTTCAAATGTATCAACATCATCAGAATTCATTGACAGCACTTTATTAACCATAACCTTTCCTACGGAATGGGCCATTGAACCAATATTAAGTTCATTGATATCGACACCGCCCTCTATGGTTCGTAGCACATCTTGTGGATTTTCAAATAGAAGTAGCGCTTTGGTATTACCAAAACGAGGATCGCGTGAAACTTCAATAATTTTTTTAACTGGAACTACATTTGCTTTTACACCAGGAGGCGCTGCTTCTTGGATGAGTTTTTTTCTTAATTCATCTTTTGCAACCGAATCAGAAACAACAATAATCCGGTTCGGATTGGTTGATTTTGTCCATGCTGTCGCCACTTGCCCATGTAATAGGCGTGAGTCAACACGAGCTAACACGATTTTCATCTTACCATCTCCGAGTACTGTTCCTTCGGGGATAGTATTTGCGTTTTTAGTAGAAGCAGAAGATTGTGTTGGTATTTCGACTGTTGCTCGAACTCCTTCTTTGCCTGGTTCAATAATTGCAGCAGCAATTTCTTTTGCACTTTCCATTGAAAAGCGCGAGGAATAGGCTTCAATTAACATAGGTAGATTTAAACCGGCTACAATAGCCCAGTTGCTATGCTCTCCACATAAATTGTTAGCCTGATTAAATGGTGTGCCTCCCCATAAATCAACTAAAAAAAGTATTTCATCTTGATTATCAAATGTAGCTATTGCTTCAAGCATTCGCTCTTTTAAACTTTCCGGACTATCACTTGGATACAAGGTAACAGCTTTAACGTTTTCTTGCTCTCCAAATATCATCGTTCCTGATTGTAGAATACCTTCAGCAAACTCACCATGAGTTGCTAGGATGATTCCTACCATACAACTACCTCCTAATTTTATATTAATTAAATAATATAAATAGTATAAAAATAAAAGCATTTATTTTATAACACAAAATAATTTGAAAATTATGTATCTATCACATTTTGATAACAACATAAATTTTCTATTTTTTATTAAAACAAAGTTAGTTTATGTTACAGCGTTTGACGAATAAAACCATTTTCTTTTTTAAGTTTCAGTCTTGCTTGCTCTGCATTTAAACCTGAAAGAATCATTAAAATAGCGGTTTTACAATGTTTGTTACTCTCTGCTAATGCTGCAATGGCTTTTTCACGGCTGCAATCGGTAGCCTGCATAACAATAGATATTTGCCGTTCAACAAGCTTGGCGTTGGTAGCTTCTACGTCAACCATCAAATTACTATAGACTTTGCCGATTTTTATCATGCTGGCAGTGGTTAACATGTTGAGGACTAATTTTTGTGCTGTGCCCGCTTTCATTCTGGATGAGCCAGTAATTACTTCTGCACCAACGATTGGTGTAATAGCAATATTGGCTAAATTAATCATTGGAGCTAATGGGTTACAGCATAAGCTAATCACTGTTGCTCCAATTGATTTAGCATATTGCATAGCACCTATTACATAAGGTGTGCGCCCACTAGCGGCAATGCCAACTAAAACGTCATTTGAGCTAAAATTAATGTTTTTTAAGTCAGTAATTGCCAATTCTGGGTTATCTTCTGCGTTTTCAACCGCCTTAAAAACGGCTGTTTTGCCCCCAGCAATTAAACCAATAACTTGTTCTGGTGATGTACCATAAGTTGGTGGACATTCACTTGCATCTAAAATACCTAGTCGTCCTGATGTGCCAGCACCGATATAGATTAGTCTACCTTGATTTGAAAATGCTAAACTAATTGCATCAACAGCTTTTGCGATATTGGGTAACTCTTTTTCAATAGCCAATGCGACTTTTTTATCTTCATTATTGATGATTTGTAGCATTTCTAATGTTGAACAGTTATCTATTTTTTCGCTATTAGGATTACGCCTTTCTGTTAGCATTGCTGATAAATTAATGTGATTCATTATTTTTTAATCCTAACCATAACAAAAATATAACTAAAGCAAATAAACTCCCAAAACCAACACCGATAGCAGTAACCGATAAATTTAAAGCAACGGCTAACGTATAAAGCCCTAACATTATCATCATCGCTGAGTATTCACTTAGATTTTGTACCGAAATAACACTGCCGGCACCGACCAAATCTTTCCCCATTTTTTGAATAAAAGCATTTAATGGTACCAAAAAGAAGCCACCTAATGCTCCGATAACAATGAGTAAAATATAAGACGAAATTATGTTCCCTTGCAAAGTGAAGGCAATTACCGCTATGCCCATCATTATACCAGCAGGAACGCAGCTTAAGGTTTTGTTAATAGCAATAAATGTACTAGCTAGACCTGCGCCAATAACAATGCCGATAGCAACTATTGCATTAAGGTTTGTTGGTGTTGCGTTGTCATGAATATTTAAGATAGCTGGAACCCAGCTAATTAAAAGAAAACGTAAAGTAATACCTGCTCCCCAAAACAAACTAGTACCTAATAATGTAAATAAGATTTGCTTATTGGTGAAGGTAATTTTGATTGTGTTAGCAAAATCTTTGATCATGCCTATAAATTGCCATGAAATATCCTGTCGTGCAGCAGGTAATTTAGGAATAAAAAAGTTAGCAATAACTGCCAGCCCATACACTAACACGCACGCAATTAAGGAAGCGCTCACATTAAGATCGGCAATATGACCACCAGCCAGCGAACCAAGTAAAATGGCTGCAATGGTTGATGCTTCTATTAACCCATTTGCTTTAACTAAATTATCGCCTGTCGTAAGTTCACCTAAAATTCCATATTTAGCAGGAGAGTAGGCCGCAGCGCCTATACCGACTAGGAAATAGCCAGCAAAAGGACTGATGTTTAAACAAATGCAACTAGCACCCAGTAATTTTATACTATTTGAAATCATCATTGCCTTACCTTTTGATATGCTGTCAGCAAATTGACCAACAAAAGGCGAAAGGATAATAAATGGCAGTACAAAACTAATCTGTAATACCGATTGACTCCATGTTGGATAATGTAAATTTTTGATGAAAGCTAAGATCGCAAAAAAGATTGCATTATCAGCAAATGCTGAAAAAAACTGCGCCAGCATGGTTGCAACCATGCCTTTGCTTAACAGAGAATGTTGTTTCATGTGACATCCTTTAGTTTATTCGTCAGCCATTTTTCGTAAAGTAATAAAATCAATTTTACCTGTACCTAGTAGTGGTAACTCTTTTACTATACGAATATCACGAGGAACGGCTAATGCCGGAATGCCCAATTCTTGAGATGCCAGATTAAGTTGCTCTCGATTTAATTTTGTTGAGGTAGTAAATAAGACAATTGCTTCACCTTTAGCAGCATCGGCTTTAACTGTTGCACCGTGCATTGCATCAGAGTCAACTTTTTTTGCTAAGGATTCAACACTTTCTAATGAAACCATTTCACCGGCAATTTTGGCAAATCGCTTCAAGCGCCCTTTAATTGTTACAAAACCTTCACTATCAATAGCAACGATATCGCCGGTATCATACCAACCTTTTTCGGCTTGTCCATTTTCATCAACTGCAACTGGCTCTTCAAGTTTTCCGGGATTTTCCACCCTTAAATAACCCTTCATCACATTAGGCCCTTTGACTTGTAATTGGCCTCCATCGCTAATGCCTGGAATATGAATTAATCTTGATGCCATGCCCGGCAGTAATCGTCCTACAGTACCAGTTTTAAATGCCATAGGAACATTAAGCGCTACAACAGGCGCACATTCGGTAACGCCATAGCCTTCTAAAATACGAATACCATATTTATCTTTCCATTGTTCTCGTACTGCATCTGATAATTTTTCAGCGCCTGCAACAACATAGCGTAAACGCATAAAATCATATGGGTGAGCATAACGGGCATAGTTTGCCAAGAAAGTTGGCGTACCAAATAAAACTGTACAGTTTTGGTCATAAATAATTTCAGGAACCATACGGTAATGTAATGGATTTGGATATAAAAATGTACGGCTACCTGAAAATAGCGGCAGGAATAATCCTGCTGTAATACCAAAAGCATGAAATAATGGCAGTGCTGACATAAATCGATCTGCTGGAGTTGGATCAATAACCGTTCGAATTTGCTCAACATTAGCAAGTAAGCTAGCATGGCTATGAGCAACACCTTTAGGGTTCCCCTCTGAACCAGAGGTAAACAATACTAGTGCTTCGTCATCGCTTGATTGTTGATATTTAATTAAGCGTGGAATATATTGATGCACTGCAACATAAAACTTATCTTTTAAAGTTAAGTTTTTCCGCAAATCTTCAAGAAAACACCACTTAACGTCTTTGATTTCTTCAAGTAGATAATCAAGTTTCCCTTTTCTAATAAATGTGCGTGAAGTAATAATCGTTTTTATTTCAGCCGCAGTAATGGCACAGTTTAAGCCTTTTGTTCCCGCAGTATAGTTAAGCATTGCTGGAATTCGATTTTTTACTGACAAACCAAAAATAGTTGCAACAGTAATGGTCGCATTGGGTAATAAAACACCTACTCGCTCTTTATTTTTAGTAATTTTGGCAATAATACAACCAACACCTATAATTTGTTTTAATAAATTGCGATAAGATGCTTCGTGAGTTGTCGGGTCTTGTACCATTCTTGATTTCACGCCATAGCGAACTTGTGCTTCTAATAATGCTTCAAACAGCGTTAATTTTGGACGACTTGCCATGCGTGCATTCATCATAATTTGATGAAGTTTTTCACCTGCAATATAACGCCTTTCACTAGCTTTAGGCGCATCGGGCATCGGAATAGATGTGGGGTTAAGAACATGAATAGTTATTTTAGGAAATAAACGACGCTTAAATAAACCTTTTAAACGACTAGTTAAAGTAAATTCAGCTCCTTCGATCCACACTGGTACAATGGTGGCTTGAGAGCGAGCAGCAACAAAAGCAGCGCCATCATAAATTTTCATTAATGAGCCAGTTATAGTAATTCTCCCTTCAGGGAATATGACTATCGGGCGGCCTTTTTCAACTTCGCGAACTAATCGCTTTATTGCCATTGGACTAAGCGGATCCATTGGCACAAAATCAACATAGTGCTTTGCTAAGCGAACTAACCAATGATTAATATAACCCGAATAAATAGCAAAGACAGGTCTTATGGGTAAAAATATGCCGATTAGAATACCATCAAGGAAAGATACATGGTTAGGTGTAATAAGAAGTCTATCTTGTTTTAAATTTTCTAAATCGCCATCAATTCTGACATGAAATAAAGTCTTTAAGAAAAATTTTAATATTTTAAATAACATCTGATATTCTCAAATATCGTGCAAAAGTACACGCAGTAATAATAGTGAAAATATAAAAGATATACAAGAACTGCGATTTTTGTTATATAAAACAGTTTTTTATGGTTTAATTAACAATAAATCTTGCTCTAAAAAATAGATATTAGATACTAAAGTTTAAAAAATATAGAAAATCAATAAGGAATAAAAATGCTTATTTTAACAGCCAATGATATTGAAAGATTTTATACAATGAAAGATGCAATAGCTGCAGATAAACAAGCCTTGAAAATCTATAGCCAAGGAAACAGTGATGTGCCGTTACGAATAAATTTTGATATGCAAAAGGGACAATGTTTGTTTATGCCCGCGCATATTAAAGGTAGCGATATTGTGGGTATAAAAATTGTTTCGGTATTTCCTGACAATCCTAAATTGGGTAAACCATCAGTACCAGCTCAAGTTTTAATGTTAGACCCACAAACAGGTGAAGTCTGTGCTATGTTAGATGGTACTTTTGTCACTCAGCTTCGTACAGGAGCCGTTCAAGGTGCAGCAACCGATTTGCTGGCGCGTAAAAATGCTAGTCGAGCAGTATTGATAGGTACTGGTGGGCAAGCAGTATCTCAATTAGAGGCAATGTTAACTGTTCGTTCACTTACTGACGTTGCTATTTTTGATATTGATACACAAAAAGCGAAACAATTTACAGAAGAGATGAGACATCGTTTTGCCCATTTTTCTACTAATCTTTATTTTTCAAAAAATTTGGATGATGATATTAGCCAGGCTGATATTATTACTTCGGTTACAACCTCAAAAGTTGTGACATTTAATGGCGAAAAAGTAAAACCTGGCACGCACGTTAATGGAGTGGGTGCTTATACGCCAGAAATGCATGAAATTCCAGAATGTATTGTTGAAAAGGCTAATATTCGTGTAGTTGATACTAAAGAAGGTGTATTTGCTGAAGCCGGCGATATTATTGATCCAATTAAACAACAATTGGTATCAGAAGATGATTTTTTAGAGTTAGGAGATTTAGTGATAGATCCAGCTCAATGCCGTCTAAATGATCAGCAAATTACGCTGTTTAAAACTGTTGGTACAGCAGTATTAGACGTGTATATTGGCTACGATATCTATCTTAAAGCAAAAGAAAAAGGAATTGGTACGTTTTTATAATACTTAGGTATCAAGTTAGTATAATTTTGTGTTAAAAAGTTTCCGGTAACTAGGTGTTTGAGTATAAAAATTAGCTTTTTAGTTCTTCTTTTTGTGATCGTCTAAGTAATGCCATCGCTGCTTGTTTGGGGTCTTTATGCTCATAAAGGATTTGATAAATTTGATCAGTGATTGGCATATCTACATGATATTTTTGGGCTAATAACCAGACCTCTTTTGTATTATTGCGACCTTCAACAACTTGGGCAATAGCATCTTGAGCTTCTTGAATGGATTTATTCTGACCCAGTAACATTCCAAAACGACGATTACGAGATTGATTATCGGTACAAGTTAAAACTAAATCACCTAATCCTGCCATCCCCATAAAAGTTGCTGGATCTGCGCCTAATGCAGCACCTAAACGCATCATTTCGGCAAGTCCACGTGTGATTAATGCTGTTCTGGCATTGGCGCCAAAACCAAGACCATCAGATAATCCAGCTCCAATAGCAATAACATTTTTGATTGCGCCACCAAGTTGCACTCCAATAAAATCTTTGCTGCTATAGACTCGGAAGCTTTTGCTACAATGAAACAAAGTTTGCAGTTGATTCAAAAAATGCTCATCAGTTGATGCTACAGTTACTGCCGTTGGTAATCCAGATGCCACTTCTTTAGCAAAAGTTGGACCAGAAATAACCGCTAATGGGATTTTATCACCTAAAATTTCCTTAGCTACATCTTGTAACATTCGCCCTGTATTAACCTCAAGCCCTTTTGTAGCCCATACAATTTTAGTATCTTGGCGCAAAAAAGGTTTAATTTGTATCAGAATATTTGCAAAGGCATGGCTTGGTACAACAATCAACAAAATAGGGGCAGCTAAAACAGCTGTTTGTAAATCGCTTTCAATTTGAAGCGGATCAGGAAAAGCAATATCCGGCAAAAATTGCTTATTTTGTCTGTCTTGCTGTAGAGCAGCCATTTTATCAGGGTTATGACCCCATAGCAGAGTTGGATGCCCATTACGAGCGAGTAAAATAGCTAAGGAGGTTCCATAAGAACCTGCTCCAATTACTGTCACTACAGCTTTTTTTTTCATAACAATTTATTAATTTATCGTTAATGTTAATTAATTTAGAAAAATCATTGTAGCGTTTCGTTTGTTTCAGATTCGGCTCCAACATTAGCTTCAGCTTGTTGTTGCTGTTGTTGAAGATAATTCATAAATAACACATCAAAGTTAACTGGCTCTAAATTTACTGGAGGGAATGTACCTTTACTAACTAAACCAGAAATAGTTTCACGTGCATAAGGGAACAAAATATTAGGACAATAAGCGCCGAGGCAATGTTGTAATTGAGCATCATTGAATCCAACAACAGAAAAAATACCTGCTTGAGTTACTTCACAAATATAAACTACTTCATCTTGTGATTTCATTGTAACTGTAACGCGTAATGCAACTTCAAATACATTTTCATTCAACAATTGAGAGGAAGAATTTAGCTCAACATTCATAGCAGGCTGGAACTGCTTAGTAAATATCTCAGGTACATTGTTGGTTTCAAAAGAAACATCTTTAGTGTAGATTCGTTGAATCGCAAATTGTGTTTCTGAACGTTGTGTATTGTTTTGTTCTGTCATGATAAAACCTTATTTTAAAATTATATTATTTTCTTACTAATGGTAAATTTTCGCTATTCCATCCTATAATGCCATCTTTCAATGTAAAGACATGCAAAAAGCCTTGCTTTACAAGGATTTCACCAATAGCCGTTGATGATAAACCATTTTCGTCAACTAAAACAACAAACTTTTCTTTAAATTTTTCAATTGGCTTAATATTCGCATTTTTAATATCAATTGGCAAAATGTTATAAGACTCAGTAATATGCCCTTTTTTAAAGTTATCTGCTGAGCGAACATCAACAACAATTGCATCTTGTTTATTTATTAAATTAATTGCTTGAGCATTATTAATGTTTTGAACTTTAGATAATTTACTTTTGATGGTCAATACAATAATTGCAATAACTAAAATAATCCAACCGAGTGAAAGTAAAATATGATTTTTTATAAAAGGTAGTAATTCGAGTGTAAGAAATTCCATACTTGTATGATTACCTAATTTTTTCGATATAAACGCAGATTATAACGATATTACAAACTGAAATATAGTAGAAATATAAGAAAACTTGCCATAGTATGCTTAAAATCTTTGTAACAAGTAAAGTGTTAAAAAGTTTTTGAGTTATTAGCTTAATAGTTTGATTAAATTGTTTAACACTACCAGATTTATGCGCTTATTAAAGTTCGATATTCAATGAAGTTAAAATCGAGTTGAGAAATATTTAATATAAAATTATGAGTCATCTTTTGAAGATAATTTAACTAAATTTATTTAGTAAATATATTAAGCATTAATTAACATAACAATATAACTTGTGTACATATTATATGTCTTATTTTAGTGCATCTATTTGGTGCTTAATGCATTGTTTTGGTGTGTTGTGATGTTTGTGTTATTATTTACATAATAAAAATGATTAAAAAAACACAAAAAAATGGCATCATATTTGCATACACTCTATTTACATAAATAAATTACTTGGCGAGTATGCCATATACTGAACAATTATTTGTCCTCAATGGAGAAGCTACATGTCTATACAAAAAGTTTTAACACTAATTAAAGAAAATGATGTTAAATTTGTTGATTTACGTTTTACAGATACTAAAGGTAAAGAGCAACACGTAACTATCCCTGTTAATCAAATTGATGATGATTTTTTTGAAGATGGCAAAATGTTTGATGGTTCATCAATTGCTGGTTGGAAGGGTATTAATGAATCAGATATGGTATTAATGCCGGATCCTTCAACGGCGGTAATCGACCCATTTTTTTAAAATGCAACATTAAATCTACGTTGTGATGTTTTAGAGCCAGCAACGCTGCAAGGATACGATCGTGACCCGCGTTCAATTGCTAAACGTGCCGAAGAATTTTTAAAATCATCAGGTATTGCTGATACTGTTATTTTCGGTCCTGAACCAGAATTTTTCTTATTTGATGATGTTCGTTTTGGATCGCCAATGTCTGGTAGTTTTGTTCATATTGATGATATTGAAGCAGCTTGGAACTCTGGCACAAAATATGAAGAAGGTAATAAAGGCCATCGTCCTAGCGTTAAAGGTGGTTACTTCCCACTTCCTCCTGTTGATTCATCACAAGATATTCGTTCTGAAATGTGTTTAATCATGGAACAACTTGGTTTAGTTGTTGAAGCGCATCACCATGAAGTTGCAACAGCTGGCCAAAATGAGATTGCCTGCCGTTTCAATACATTAACTAAAAAAGCTGATGAAGTTCAAATTTACAAATATGTTGTACAAAATGTGGCACACGCATATGGTAAAACTGCGACATTTATGCCAAAGCCTATGTTTGGCGATAACGGTTCTGGTATGCACTGTCACCAATCACTTGCTAAAGATGGCGTAAATCTTTTTGCTGGTGACAAATATGCTGGCCTTTCTGAAATGGCATTATTCTATATTGGTGGTATTATTAAACACGCTAAAGCAATTAATGCATTTACTAATCCTGCAACTAACTCTTATAAACGCCTAGTTCCAGGATATGAAGCACCAGTTATGCTTGCATATTCTGCTCGTAACCGTTCTGCATCAATTCGTATCCCAGTTGTTACTAGTCCTAAAGCGCGACGTATTGAAGTTCGCTTCCCAGATCCAGCAGCTAACCCATACTTAGCATTTGCTGCTCAGTTAATGGCTGGTTTAGACGGCATTATCAATAAGATTCATCCAGGTGATGCCATGGATAAAAACTTATATGACTTACCACCAGAAGAGTCTAAATTAATTCCTCAGGTTGCGGGGTCACTTGAAGAAGCACTTAATGCATTAGATGCAGATCGTGAATTCTTAACACGTGGTAACGTATTTACTAACGATACTATTGATGCATACATTGATTTAAAACGTCAAGACGTTGATCGTGTACGTATGACACCACACCCAGTTGAGTTTGAAATGTACTATAGTCTATAAACTATATAGTAATTTAACCTATCAAACCACCGTTAATTTGCGGTGGTTTCTAATCAGGACGGAAAACCAACGATGACATTTAATAATGAATCTGATGCTAATCTTGTTCTCGATTCTATGATTACAAGTATTTTATTACTTGATACTAAACTTAATATTTTGTATGCCAATATTGCTGCGCAGCAATTATTAGCACAAAGTTCAAAAAAATTATTAGAAAGTTATCTTCCTGATTTGCTGGGATACTTTTCTTTAGATATAGATTTAATGCTCAGTACATTAGAGCAAAATCAAGGTTTTACAGATAATGAAGTCAATTTAGTTATCAATAATGAATTGCATATTTTAACATTGACCGCTCAACTATTAGTTAATGGACAGATTTTAATTGAAATGACTCCATTAAATAGCCATAAACGCCTTAGCCAAGAACAATTGCAACAAGCTCAACAGAGTGCTGCTCGTGAATTAGTTCGTGGACTAGCTCATGAAATTAAAAATCCACTAGGAGGGCTTCGAGGAGCTGCTCAATTATTATCACGTGAACTACCTAAAAATGAATTGCAAGATTACACAAAAATTATTATTGAACAATCGGATAGGTTAAGAAATCTGGTGGATAGGTTATTAGGCCCACAGCAACGATTACAGCAAAAAGAACAAAGTATTCATCAAGCAATAGAACGTATCTATGCTTTGCTGTGTTTAGAAAAGACAACCAATATTAAAATTCTGCGTGATTATGATCCAAGCTTACCTGATTTTATTCATGACTCTGAACGAATAGAGCAGGTAATTTTAAATATTGTTCGTAATGCTTTGCAAGCTATCGGGTCAAATATAGGTACAATTACGATCAGAACACGGACAGCTTTTCAAGTTACTTTACATGGACAACGTTATCGGTTATGTGCACGGATAGATATTGAAGATAATGGACCTGGTGTGCCTATTCATATACAAGACACACTTTTTTATCCAATGGTGAGTGGTTATGAAGGAGGAACAGGTATCGGGCTTTCCATTGCACATAATATTGTTGACCAACATCATGGAAAAATCGAATTTAACAGTTGGCCTGGACATACAGAATTCTCGGTATATTTACCAATTAAACAATGAGGTAAGTTAAAATGAATGTTTGGATTGTTGATGATGATAGCTCAATTAGATGGGTGTTAGAAAAAGCTCTAAAAAATGCCCATTTTACTTGTGTTAGCTTTGCGACGGGACAAGAAGTCATTGATGCATTAACCACACATGTGCAAAAACCTGCTGTATTAATTTCGGATATAAAAATGCCAGGATTAGATGGATTAACTTTACTTCATTATGTTAAAGAACATGAACCCAATTTACCGGTGATCATAATGACTGCACATTCTGATCTTGATGCAGCAGTGAATTCCTATCAGAAAGGAGCTTATGATTACATCCCCAAACCTTTTGATGTTGATGAGGTTATTCAGCTTGTTGAACGAGCCATATTACAAAATCAACGTGACAAGTCACATCATCGTGTTACAACCAAAGCCTCTACAAGTATTATTGGCGAAGCACCTTCAATGCAGGAAGTTTTTCGTATTATTGGTAGGCTTTCTAAATCATCAATTAGTGTATTAATTAATGGTGAATCGGGAACGGGGAAAGAGTTAGTAGCTAAAGCACTACATACCCATAGTCCACGCTCACAATCCCCTTTTATTGCGCTAAATATGGCAGCCATACCTAAAGATCTTATTGAGTCAGAACTTTTTGGTCATGAAAAAGGGGCGTTTACTGGTGCAGTTCAAATTAGGCACGGAAGGTTTGAACAAGCGAATGGTGGTACATTATTCCTAGATGAAATTGGTGATATGCCTCTTGATGTTCAAACCAGATTATTAAGGGTGCTTGCTGATGGGCAATTTTATCGTATTGGCGGTTATTTACCTGTCAAAGTAGATGTTCGTATTATCGCAGCTACTCATCAAGATTTACAAGCTAGGGTTCGTGAGGGGAAATTTAGAGAAGATCTTTTTCATCGTTTAAATGTAATTCGTATCTTATTGCCACCGCTACGCGATCGAACTGAAGATATACCAAAACTATCAGAACATTTTTTACATACAGCAGCAAAAGAATTGGGGGTAGAAAGTAAAGTGTTTAGTTCGGAAGCTTTAAATGTTTTATGTCGCTTTAATTGGCCAGGTAATGTTCGTCAACTTGAAAATATTTGTCGCTGGGTTACCGTAATGTCTTCAAATAAAGAAGTTATAGTTCAGGACTTACCGCCAGAATTATTGCAATTATCGTCAACTAAAACAGTTGTTGCAAATGAAAAAACCACATTGCCTACAAGCCACTTTTCTCAACAAGAAGTTGATTGGAAGGTATTGCTGGAACAATGGGCAAAGCAAGCATTAGTAGATGGTAAAACAGGAATTTTGACTGAAGCAATAAATGATGTTGAACGAATCTTATTAAGAAGTGCGCTTGATTTTACTCGAGGCCATAAACAAGATGCTTCTCATCTGCTAGGCTGGGGGCGAAATACCTTAACTAGAAAACTTAAAGATTTATCCCTTGATCACACTAAACAACTCTAATTATCAATATTAATTATGCTATCGAATAAAAATCGATAGCTTTTTAATCCGTTCATTTCAGAGTTATTTAATCTATTTCTTATCACATATTAGTTTTTTAAACATTTAAAGTACATTGAATAGAACAAAATTTTTAGTTACAATCATGATGTAAATGATAATTATTATAATTATCGTTTTTGTTTTTTTACTTGGCTGATAATTAGGAGTTACAATGTATTCATATATCAAAGTGAAATTTTTAGTTTTACTTGCTGTTTTGCTTGTTTTGGTTGGATGTGACAATAAAAAAGAACAGCAAACTTCTGCAAATACACTTATCATTGAACATGCTCAAGGTAAAACTAATCTGCCTGAAAATCCTAAAAAAGTTGTTGTTTTTAATACTGCAACACTTGATATCATGGACGCATTAAATATTCCTGTGACGGCAGTGCCTCAATCAGATGTGCATTATCCAACTTTTTTATCTAAATATGAGCGCAAAGACTACACTAATGTGGGCACTTTATTTGAGCCTAATTATGAAGTTTTAAGTTCAATTCAGCCAGATGTTATTGTTGCTGGAGGTCGTGCTACTGATGCTTATAAAAAATTGAATGATATTGCTCCGACGATTTCTTTAGATATTGACCCAAATAACTTTTTAATCAGTTTAACTCAAAGAACAGAACAATTAGGCTCAATCTTCAATAAACAAAATGAAGCTAAGAAACTTATTGTCGATTTTAATCAAAAAATCGAACAATTGAAAACTAAGACAACTACGGCTGGCACAGCACTTGTGATTATGGTTAATGGCGGTAAAATGTCGGCTTATGGTTCAAAATCTCGTTTTGGTTTTGTGTTTGATGTACTTGGTTTTCAGCCTGCAACCACTTTCCAAGAAGCTGGTCGTCATGGTAATGCAGTTACCTCTGAATTTATTTTGAGTGTTAATCCGCAGTGGATATTTGTGTTAGATAGAGATAATGCAATTGGTAATAAAGAAGCTCAGTCTGCACAACAAGTACTTGACAATGAATTGATCCGAAAAACTGCGGCATGGCGACAAAACCATATCGTTTATTTAGATTCTTCTTCCATGTATATTGCTGGTGGTATCCAAACCTATAGCCATTTGATGGACCAAATAGATGCCGCTTTGCAAAGTGAACCAGCACATTAATGTAAAACATGATTAAATCATTTTATTTTATTGCAGGCATGTTCATTTTATTGATCATGACTGCAATAAGTTTATTTATTGGTGCAGGGCATGTGACACTATTTGATTTATGGTCAGATAGCAATATGCGTGAGATTTTTTTTGTAAGCCGTATTCCTAGAACTGTTGCCTTATTGTTAGCTGGTAGCGCCATGAGTGTTGCAGGTTTGATTATGCAATTATTAACACAAAATCGATTTGTTGAACCCTCTTTAGTTGGCACTACTCAATCGGCTAGTCTTGGCTTATTAGTTATGATGGTTTTAGCTCCTGGCGCTAGTGTTATGACTAAAATGGTTGTTGCTAGCCTATTTGCTATGATTGGCACAATGATATTTATGGCGATTTCTCGAAAGATTATTTTAAAGTCAGCAATAATGGTACCTCTTATTGGCATTATGTTAGGTGCAGTTATTAGCGCTATTACTACATTTTTTGCCATGTATTTTGATTTATTACAATCACTTGGTGGTTGGGAATCAGGTGATTTTTCAGCTATTTTAAAAGGCCGTTACGAATTATTATGGTTGGTGGGTGGTTTGACATTACTTGCTTGTTGGTGTGCGGATCAGTTTACTGTAGTTGGCTTGGGGCGTGATTTTTCTATTAATGTAGGGCTTAACTATCGTCGTGTTATGTTTACAGGGCTTATTGTTATTGCATTAATTGGCGGTATTGTCGTTGTAGTTGTTGGAGTTTTACCATTTTTAGGATTGATTGTACCAAATATTGTTAGTTTATTATTTGGAGACAATGTTCGTAAAACCATGCCATGGATCTGTTTGTTTGGTAGTGGATTAGTTTTAATTTGCGATATTATTGGGCGTGTAATTCGCTATCCTTTTGAGATCCCCGTGAGTGTTATTCTTGGCGTAGTTGGCGCTATTATTTTTTTAATATTGTTGAGTCGAAAACGTCATGTTAGTTAATCAAAAACGCCATATTTTGTGTCAAAAAAGAGTTCTTTTATTGTTAATTATTGCTCTAGTTTGCATAATATGTTTTATGACTTTCAACCTTAAAGGCAATATTAGCTATATTTTGAAGCATCGAACGTGGGTAATGCTAACTATGATTTTAGTCGCTTTTTCGGCTGCGACATCAACACTGCTTTTTCAAACAGTTACCAACAATCGGATATTAACACCTTCTATTATGGGATTTGAATCACTATTTGTACTTATTCAAACAGTTGTAATCTTTTGTATTGATTCACAAGGTATTCCTTATATTGGTATTATTGGTAAATTTGTATTCGAATCACTTTTATTAATTCTATTCTCTTTATTTTTATATCGAGGTTTGTTTACTAGAATCAAGAAAAATTTACATTTGGTATTATTAATAGGAATTATTTTAGGCACATTATTCCGTAGTTTTTCTAATCTATTGCAACGCTTGATGACCCCGTCTGAATTCGCTGTGCTTCAAAGTCGTATTTTTGCTACATTTACACGTGCAGAGCCTATATTGATTATCTTTTCGTTAGTAATAGTAGCTATTGTTGGTCTATTTTTATGGCAAATGCGATTTAAATTTGATGTACTTGCGTTGGGTCGGGATAATGCAATCAATTTGGGTATCGATTATCAAAAAAGTGTCACTATTATATTATTGCTAGTTTCAGTTTTAGTGTCAGTGTCAACGGCATTAGTCGGTCCATTCACTTTTTTGGGGCTTTTAATTACTAATTTAGCTTATAGTATTAGTGGATCAAGCCAGCATCGTTTTTTATTGCCTACTGCTTTTTTGTTAGGTGTTATTTTTCTGGTCGGTGGACAAATGTTTTTAGAGCGAGTATTAAATATGGTTGGTGCATTATCCATTGTCATTGAATTCATTGGTGGTTCTTTGTTTATCTTCTTATTATTAAAAAAGGTTCCAAAGTGATAAAAATTGATAATGTTAGTAAAAACTATCAAACAGTATCTGTATTAAAAAATGTCAACGCGACGATTTCACAAGGTGGAATTACTGCTATTATTGGTCCAAATGGGGCGGGGAAATCGACGCTATTATCAATTATAAGTCGTCTTCTATTAGCTGATGAAGGACAAGTTAAAATTCAAAATATGGATGTTGTTAATACGCCAAGTGATAAACTTGCCACTTATTTATCAGTATTGAGACAAGAAAACCGTTTTACCAGTAGATTGTCTGTTTTTGAACTAGTTGGATTTGGGCGTTATCCTTATACCAAAGGGCGTTTAAATGCTGATGATTATAACCATATTTATCGAGCGCTCGATTTTTTAGATCTTACTGAATATAAAGACCGCTTTTTAGATGAATTATCTGGTGGTCAACGGCAACGAGCTTATGTTGCTATGGTGTTATGTCAAGATACTAAATATGTATTACTTGATGAACCACTCAATAATCTTGATATGAAACATGCTGTTGCCATGATGAAACAATTGCGCCGCGCAGCCGATGAGCTGGGTAAAACCATTGTGATTGTTATTCATGATATCAACTTTGCATCCGTATATTCAGATTACATCTTAGCGATGAAAAATGGTGAGTTAGTTTATCAAGGAACCCCAGAACAGATTATGAACTCAGTTATTTTAGAAGATGTCTTTGAAACCACTGTTAAAATAGAAAAAGTTCATTCTCAAAATATCGCAATTTATTACTAATTGCGCCATAAATAAACACAAATGATGACAAAGTATTACCTATATTAAATAATAGCAAAACTTAGAATAGGTAAAGCATGTTTTATTGGTATTATTTGGGGTTTAGAAAATAATGGATATTCCAATATTATTAAATTTGCCAGTAAGCCAATTGTGCCTTGATGATATTTAATAATATTAAATTAAAAATTTATAGAGATGTTAATTTTCAATATACAAATAATTATCGCATGCAATATGTCGGAATGGTTTTCAATTAATATTTAAAAACATAAATGACCAAACGGAATTTAGCAACTTCCTTTGTGCTTCTTATAATTTGCTCACGTAACTTTCTTAATGTTCTTGAAATATTAAATGGTTATTTTATAAAATGCTTTAGCTATAACGTTGAGCATGAAAGTTTACATTAATCCATATGAATCATATTTATATTTGACGTTAATTCTCTACAAAATTATAAAACTACATAATGGAAAATATTTATAATAAATCTAAAAATTTTAATTAAAATAAAAGAATAAAAAGTTAGATCCAGATCACATATTGTTTATTAATAGAAATAATTTATTGGATAATTAATGTTAATCTATTCATTATTGCAGAATTGATTCATAAAAGGATTTAGATTTGCTGAGTCATTTTAGTCGACCCAACATTTTAACCCAGAGGTATTTATTATATGTTTCATTTAGTTAAAGAAGATATCCATTTAAATGAACAAGCAACCAATAAAATTGAGGCAATTAAGAAGATTGCCGCAGCATTAACTAGTACTGGTTTTGTCGAAGAAGGATATGTTGAGGGGATGCTTGAGCGTGAAGATCAGGCTGCAACTTATTTAGGTATTGGTATTGCGATACCGCATGGTACACCTAAAACTCGCCATTTAGTTAAAAAAACAGGCGTTCAAGTATTCTGCTTTCCTGAAGGTGTAGAATGGGGAGATGATGGAGAAAAAGCTTATCTTGCTATAGGTATTGCTGCGAGCTCTGATGAGCATTTAGAGCTACTTCGACAATTGACACATGTTCTTGGTGCCGATGGGGTAGAGGAACGAATCAGAAAAATTCAATCTGCTGACGAAGCAGTTGCCATTTTAACAGGAAAAATAAGTCCAGAAGATAGTCAATTTGTTGTAAATGAATCATCATTATTATTAGATATTTCTGCTGATAGTTTATCCACACTACAAGCATTAAATGCATCGCGTTTAAAACAACAACATGCAGTAGATTCAAGCTTTCTCGTAAATGTTTTAGATAGTAGACCAAGTTATTTAGGTAGTGGTGTTTGGTTAAACGATAGCAAAGAAGGGAATTTGAAAAATGCGATTGCAATTAGTCGTACTGTCAGCAATTTGAGTGAAGAAGGAAATCCCGTCAAAATGCTCATTACCATGTCTGTTGTAGATGATTCTGTTTCAGACATTATTGAACATTTGGCATCATTAACATTCAACCAAAAATTGGAACACCTACTGACTGCCAATACTGAAAAACTAATAAGTTTACTTACCTCAGGTTGTGCTGAAATATGCACTGAAACCAATAATACAAATATTGAGCATACTTCACCAAACATATCAACGACAACAACTGCTAATAATATTTTGTGCCGTGAATTTGTCGTACCAAATGAGAACGGATTACATACTCGTCCGTCATCTGTACTAGTTAAATTAGTCAAAGAGTTTAGTAGTAAAGTAACAGTCGCAAATCTTGATGGAAAAGGAGAACCAGTCAGTGCTACTAGCTTAATGAAAATTGTTGCACTTGGTGCTAAAAAGGGTAGTCGATTACAATTTACAGCAGAAGGTGATGATGCTGCACAAGCGCTTGATGCTATTGGTAAAGCTATTGAAAGCGGTTTAGGTGAGGGGGTTTAAATGACTTATCGTATTGCAACAATTACTTTAAATCCTGCTTATGATCTATTAGGTTTTTGCCCTAAAGTTGAACTTGGTGATGTTAATTTAGTTCAAACTAACGCTTTGCTAGCAGCGGGTAAAGGTATCAATGTTGCAAAAGTATTATCTGATCTTGGTATTAAATTAACGGTTGGTGGATTTTTAGGTAAAGAAAATCGTGATGGTTTTAATTTATTATTTGATTCACTAAATGTTGTTGATAAATTTCAAACCATCGATGGTCGTACACGTATTAACGTTAAACTAACTGAAGAAAATAACGAAGTAACAGACTTAAACTTTTCAGGTTTTACTATTAGTGATCAAGATTGGCAAACTTTTGTTACCAATTCATTAGAATGGTTAAAAAACATTGATATGGTAGCCATTAGTGGTAGTTTGCCAGTAGGAGTATCTCTTGAGAAATTCACTGAATGGATGAAGCAAGTTAAAGCTATTTGTCCTAAGGTGGTATTTGATAGTAGCCGTGAAGCTTTAATCGCAGGGCTTAAAGCTAAACCTTGGTTAATTAAACCAAATGATAAAGAGCTTGAAATGTGGGTAGGGAGAAAATTATCCACATTGTCAGAAATTAAAACCGCAGCCATGGAACTTATTGATAGAGGGGTAGAAAACGTAGTAATTTCATTAGGAAGTAAAGGTGCTTTATGGGTAACAAAACATGAAGCATGGCTAGCCAAGCCGCCTAAATGCAAGGTGGTTAGCACGGTTGGTGCTGGTGATTCAATGGTCGGTGGTTTACTGTATGGTTTACTAACTAATCAATCAATTAAAGACACCTTAGTATTTGCATCAAGTATTGCCGCTTTATCAGTTGAACAAGCAGGTGTTGGTATCTCAGACCGCCAAGCGGTTACCAACATGTTGGAAAAAATTGAAATAATCGCGGGATAGGAGTATTCATGAATATATACATTATTGAAGGCAGTAATGCAGGCCCAGTTAACGGGCGCTTAGCTAAAGCGGAATTAGCGTTAGCAGCTAATTCTTTAAATTTAAATATTGTTGATAATGCAACATCAGCTGATACCATCATTTCTGTTGGTAGTGGTAATATTAGTGAAAAATCAGTTATTGGCAAAAAAATTTATATAGTAAGTGATTTCAATGAAGTTTTTGCTGATCCTAAAAAAATCTTGAATGAAGCACAAAGTAAAGCAACTGTTTATGAACAATCAGCTAATACTACTATTGCTTCTATCCCAAATAATGGTCAAAAACGTATTGTTGCGGTAACCGCATGTCCAACAGGTGTTGCTCACACCTTTATGGCGGCAGAAGCGATTGAAGAGGAAGCCAAAAAACGTGGATGGTGGTGTAAGGTTGAAACACGTGGCTCAGTTGGTGTCGGTAATGAATTAACACCAGAAGAAGTGGCTTCAGCCGATGTTGTAATTGCGGCTTGTGATATTGATGTTGATTTGAGTAAATTTGCAGGTAAAAAACTTTATCGCACCAAAACAGGTCCAGCTCTGAAAAAAACAGCGCAAGAATTTGATAAAGCATTTGAAGAAGCAACAGTTTATCAGCCAATAGCAAACTCCTCAACAGCTAAGGCAAATAATGATAAAAAAGGTGTCTATCAACATCTATTAACGGGTATTTCTTACATGTTACCAATGGTGGTTGCTGGCGGTTTGATTATCGCTCTATCATTTGCATTAGGTGAGTTTAAAGAAGTAATAAATAACCAAGGTGTTTTGGTTAAAACTTTAGTGGGTGAACCTCATCTAGCTCAAATTGGTGAACTTGCTTTTTCATTGATGGTACCATTACTTGCTGGATATATTGCTTATTCGATTGCCGATAGACCTGGTTTAGTACCAGGACTTGTCGGTGGTTTACTTGCGGTATCGACTGGCGCAGGATTTTTAGGTGGTATTATTATTGGTTATTTTGCTGGTTATTTAGCAATGTGTATTTCTAAATATTTGCCATTACCAAAAACTCTTGAAGCATTAAAACCTATTCTTATTGTGCCATTATTTGCAACATTAATAACAGGGTTAGTCATGCAGCTTATTTTTGCTACACCTATTGCATGGATTATGATTCATTTAGATGTATGGTTAAGATCAATGGGTACCACGAACGCAATTCTTTTAGGGGCTGTTTTAGGCGGTATGATGTGCACTGATATGGGAGGACCTATCAATAAAGCAGCGTATTTGTTTGGGACAACATTAATTTCATCACATCAATATATGCCAATGGCAGCTGTTATGGCTGGTGGCATGGTTCCACCTTTAGCAATGGGGATTGCGACACTTATTGCACGCAAAAAATTTGCTAAAACTGAACAAGAAAGTGGTAAAGCTTCATTGGTATTAGGTTTATGTTTTATATCTGAAGGGGCAATTCCATTTGCTGCGCGCGATCCATTACGTGTTATTCCATGCTGTATTATTGGCGGTGCTATTACTGGTGGCATGGCGTTAGCCTTCGGTTCAACATTAATGACACCACATGGAGGGTTATTTGCTTTAGCGATTCCAGGTGTGGTTAAACCAGTTGGAGGTTACTTATTATCTATCGTTGTTGGTGCCGTTATTGCTGGTGTTGCTTATGCATTTATTAAACAGCCAGAATCGGAAGCTACAGCTGTCGCTTAATGTTTGTTAATAATATAAGAAAAAGCGCCATCAAGTGATGGCGTTTTTATATAATATGACATTTAAGCTATTTTTTTACCCAGCGCTGTAAATCTTTAGGGATAAAATGATCCATTCGTTGTAGTATAGTTTGATGATCTTCCGAAACAATTAATGTTTTATAAAAACTATCTCGAACAAAACCTTCATTCACTGCATGTTGCAAAAAATTAAGCATTGGTTGCCAAAATTCTAACACATTAAATAATGCAACGGGCTTTTCATGATAACCTATTTGCATTGCTGTCCAAACTTCAAAAAGTTCTTCTAAAGTTCCCGTTCCTCCTGGCATAGCAATAAAACCATCAGCCAATTCCGAAAGTCTTGCTTTGCGTTGATGCATATTATCCACTACTTCTAAACGAGTGGTACCGTGGTGTGCTGTTTCAGCCTTGACTAAATGTTCAGGAATAATACCAATCACCTCACCACCATGAGCAAGTGCTGCATTAGAAATAATCCCCATTAAACCTTTATTACCACCACCATAGATTAAACGCCTATTTTGCTGAGCTAATATTTTACCTAATTGTTCGGCATACACTCGATATTCTGGACGGATTCCTTCACTCGCACCACAAAAAACACAAATATTTTTTTTCATAAAACATATTCTAGCAATTGTTAAATTGATTCTCTATTTTAACATAATTTGTTTACAAGATGAGCAATTGGTTTTATTTAGTATTTTTACGATTGACAGAATAACTATAGATGGTTAATATTCTGTCCGTTGACTGTTCCTCCATAGTTCAGTCGGTAGAACGGCGGACTGTTAATCCGTATGTCACAGGTTCAAGTCCTGTTGGAGGAGCCAACTTTCCTAATTCCAATATTTTAACTCCTGCTTATGGCAGGTTTTTTTTTCCTCTACAAACAATATTTTTTAGCCGTTAATTTTTAGATAGCAAGGCTGATTTAATAGGTCTATAATTCAATCATGAGTCCGACAATATGGTTAAATTATGAAGGTTAATATAGTCATTGCGGTCATTCTAACTGCCGCTAGTTTATTTTGTCTCGCTGCTGAACATACTCCACATTGGGGCTACGAAGGGCAAGAAAAACCCGAAAATTGGGGAAAACTTTCGCCTGATTTTTCAACTTGTGAAAATGGCAAAAATCAATCTCCTATCAATATACAGCATGTGCTTAAAACCCATCATAGTGAACTGAGTCTTACTTTCGAATCTGGCAAACAAGAAATGATAAACAATGGTCATACTGTGCAAATCAACATTACAGGGCAAAATACGTTAATTTTAGATGATGAAACTTTTACCTTGCAACAATTTCATTTTCATTCGCCAAGTGAGAATGAAATTAACAGCAAGCATTACCCAATGGAGGCACATTTTGTTTATCAAAACGAAAATGGCGATCTGACTGTTATGGCTTTAATGTTTAAAGAAGGTAAAACCAATTTAGAATTGGAAAAAGCATGGCACCAAATTCCAATATCGGTTGATGATAGTATTTTATTAGATAGGACAATTGATATTAAAGTATTATTACCGGAAGTATTGGATTTTTACCGTTTTAGTGGTTCACTTACCACACCACCATGTACAGAGGGTGTAAGATGGATTGTTTTAGAACATGAAAGTAGTGCTTCAAAAGAACAAATTGAAAAATTCCACTCAATCATGCATCATGATAATAACCGGCCAGTTCAGCCTCTAAATGGTAGGATTATCATTGATTAAGAAACCTGTTTGGCTTTACGAACATAATCAAGCTATTTATTACTTGCTCAAAACTTGATTTTTGCTAAATGGTGAGCAAACGGTAATTTTCTTTTAATCTTCTATTATGTAAATGTTAGGACTACTATTCGAGCAAAGGATATGATAACCGATGTTTATTCACTTTTATTATGGTTGACACGGTTATCTTTAAAAAATTATATGATTATTTAGGTAAATAATCTGTACCAAAATAGTGATAACGACAAGCTTTAATTGGTAACATATGTAATTTATTACCAAATGGCGTATCAACATAATTAATTTTGATGATAAAAAGTTATCTTTATTTATCTCATCATTTTGGGGCATAACAACTTTACCTTATAAACTTATGTTTACTCCTTTTATTTGATAAGGCAAACTTAAGCTATCTAAGTTGGATTAATTTAATCCAGCATCAAATTCTTTTAGAATAAAATAACAAATAAGCATATTTATATAATTATCAATCATATATAGGAATGGTTGTAATATAAAAACAATTATTTACCTAATCGCTTATAAAGTCTTTCTGGGCGACCAATTTTTCCGTGATTAAGTTCGACTGTTAATAGTTTTATCTGTACACAATATTCAAGGTATCGTCTAGCTGTAGTTTTACTGATTTTTGCTTTTTCAACAATTTCATCAACAGTTTGAGGCTTATTGGTTTGCATAAAAAGATCCTTAACTTTTTGTAAAGTGATTTCTTCAATGCCTTTTGAGTGTCGATTCATATCAACAAAATCTTTAGTTTGCAAATTAAATAGTTCATCAATTCTACGTTGATTAACATGTTTTTGTAGACTTTGCCGATATAAGAAAAGTTCAAAACGCTCTAAAGAGTGTTTCAATCTTTGATAAGAAACGGGTTTAATTAGGTAATCAAAAGCGCCATAACGAATTGCTTTACTGCAAGTATCCATATCGCTTGCTGCGGTAATAAAAATTACATAACAATCTAAATTATTATTAAGGATATATTCAAATAGATCGATGCCCTTACCATCAGGTAAATAGTTATCTAGCAAAATTAGCGTTGGCTTAAGTTTTTCAATCATAATTTTTGCTTCGGCAAGATTCGATGCAATACCTATAACTTTAACCTTGGTATCTTTTTGAATAAATTCAGCATTTAGCTCAGCTAAAAGGGGTTCATCTTCAACAATAAGTGCTCTAATGATGTCATCTTTTATTTCATTCATACTTTACTCATCCTATTTAGGTATAAAAACAGAAAAAATGGTCCCATAGGGTTTATTATCTTCAAATATAATATAACCATTTGCTTTCTTGATATAAGTCGAAACAAGATGCAGGCCAATACCATGCTCTTTAGTATCTTGGGAGGTAACACCTGGCTCGAAAATTGAATCACGGATACTATCATCGATACCACAACCTTGATCACTCACCTCAAGCACAATTTCATCAGTTGCATCGCTTAAATATAGATAAATTGTTTTATCACCAAGATTATTTTGCAAACTGGCATTAAATGCATTATCTAGTAAATTACCTAAAATTGACATAAATTCTGTTTCGGTTATTAGATCGGGTAAAGCAGTTAATTGGCAAGCAGGATCGAACACTAATTTTAAACCAATTTCATGTGATTTAGAATATTTACCAATTAATAAACCGCATACAGCGGGAACTTTAAAATGCTGAGTAATAAAATCTAAATTATTTTGATTGTCAGTTGAATGTAATGCAATAAACGATTGTGCTTCATCATAACGCTTCATACAAATTAATCCGGATAAAGTTGCCATCCAGTTAAGATGCTCATGTCTTAAGGCTCGTAAATTATCCACATATTGAGTAACTTGGGTTAACTGCATACTCAATAAATTGATCTCATCAAAGTTACGGAAAGTAATTACCCAGCCTTGAATTTTATCATCAACAATTATCCGTATACGGTTAGCAATCACAACAATATGATTAAACTGGCAAATATGGTCATGAAGATCCTTAGTTTCTTTATCTTCACCATAAAAAATATCTGTCGATTGAATAAAATCACTCAAATCATGATTAGGCAATGCTTCATCACTCACTTTAATACCTAAAATATTTCTTGCTGATTGATTAATATTTATAATTTTATAATTAAGATCGATAGCAATAACACCCTCAAAAATTGACGCCATGATGGATTTTTGTGTTTTGACTAATAACGCAATTTCTTTGGGTTCTAAATTAAACATCTGTGTTTTGATTGCTTTTGAAAAACAAAATGAAAAGATGAATAAAGCAAAAAATAAAAAAGAACAGAAAAAAATAAAAGGTATAAATTGTGTTAGATGTATAGCGTAGATATCATCTATCATATAACCGACAGAAACAATCCCAATAACTTTACCTTGATCTACAATAGGTGCTTTACCTCGTAATGCTAAACCAAGCGAACCTTCGCTAATAGTAATACTGCTATTACCATTAAGTACTTCCTGATTATCTCCTCCAATCATTGGTGAGTATAAAGGACTGTTAGCCGTATGAAATAGACGATGAGCATTAGCATCACCTATAACAATATAACTAGCATCACTTTGTTGAAAAATATCAATAATAAAATCGGCTATTTTATTTGTATTCTTTTCTTTAACGTATTTGATTAAGCTTGGTACAACGGCTAATTCTTTTGCTTGAATTTGGGCTTTTTCACCTAAACTTCGATATAAATTTGTTTCTGTTGTATTCCAAATATAGCTTTGCAGTAGAGCAAGAATTATCAAGGAAAAGAGCAAAAGAGAACCAAATAACTTAGTAGTAAATGAGAAGTGAATTTTTTTTCGCATTTTTACATTTACTTTTCAAATTAAAATAAGAATGAGTGTATCATAGCATTAAAAAACATAGATCCTTTAAAACCATAAAAACCATAGTTAAAATATGATTTAAATCACAAAATTTATGTCAATCTTTTGTCAAGATACGCGCCAATCAAATTCGAGAAAATCAAATTATTTTGGAGAAAAAAAACATATGGTGGATTTCAATTCAATTGGAAAAACGCATAATGAAAAAGAATCAAAGGTTAAGCACTTTGAAGAAAAACAAATAGGCTGGCCATATAACTGGTGGCGATTTATGGACAATTATAAAATTGGTGTAATTCCGCTTCCTTTATTTATAATTGCTGGTATCCTTATTTTCGCTGAAGTTCTGGTTACTGGTAAATTACCTAGCGAAATTGTTGTTATGATAGTAACTTGTGCTTTCTTTGGTTTCCTTTGTGGTGAAATCGGGAAGCGTTTACCGATTGTTGGCAAGATGGGGGCAGCGGCTATTTGTGCTACTTTTATTCCATCTGCACTAGTATATTACAATATTCTTCCAACATCGGTTGTTGAAGCAACAACTAAATTCTATAAAGATACACATATTCTTTACTTATACATCTGTTGTATCATTGTTGGTAGTATTATGAACATGGATAAGAAAACCCTTATTCAAGGTTTCTTAAGAATCTTTGGTCCAATGGTATGTGGTGAGATTGTTGGAATGTTAGTTGGTGTTGGTGTTGGTTATTTACTTGGTTTAACACCGTTTGAAACATTTTTCTTCTTAGTATTACCGATTATGGCTGGTGGTGTTGGTGAAGGTGCAATTCCACTTTCAATCGGATATGCTTCAATTTTAGGTATGGAGCAAGGTGAAGCGCTTGGTCGTGTGTTACCAATCGTAATGTTAGGTGGTTTAACCGGTATTATCTGTGGTGGTATTCTTAACCGTATAGGTAAAATTTATCCACACTTAACAGGTAACGGTCGACTATTACCAGCTGACGATGAAGTTACCGATAAAAAAGAAGCTAAAACTGAATCTATTATTGATGTAACAACTTTTGCTTCAGGTGTATTATTAGCGGCTATTCTGTATATGGTTGGTATGATTGGCCATAAGGTAACAGGTATTCCAGCACCAGTAGGGATGCTATTTGCAGCGGTTTTTGTTAAACTAATATCTGGAGTTTCACCTAAAGTATTGAGTGGTTCACAAGTTGTTTACAAATTTTTCCAAACGTCTGTAACCTATCCAATTTTATTTGCGGTAGGTGTGGCAATCACTCCGTGGGAAAGAATTGTTGAAGCATTCACAATTACAAATTTAGTTGTTATTGTTTGTACAGTAGTAAGCTTAGTAACCACAGGTTTCTTTGTAGCGAAAAAACTTGGTATGTATCCTGTTGATGCTGCAGTTATTTCATGCTGTCAAAGTGGCCAAGGCGGAACAGGTGACGTAGCGATCCTAACCGCAGCAGAACGTATGGAGTTAATGCCATTTGCACAAATCGCAACACGTATTGGTGGTGCAATAAATGTATCAGTGTCATTACTCATTCTCGGCAATTTCCTAGTATAGTTTTTAGAGTTATAAAAGAACAACCTTAGCTTTGACTAGGGTTGTTTGTTTTTATTTTTATAGTAACAATTAGCACAAACAGCTTTTAAGGAGTATTCATGAAGCTTGTAAGTTATCTTGTTTCTGGCAGAGCAAGTTTTGGTCTTCTTACTGACAACGGCATTGTTGACTTAGGTCAAAAGTTAGGCGATAAATATGTTGACCTAAAATCGTTGCTTGCAGATGATGAAGGGTTATCTATTGCCAAAACTTACCTTAATGCCTCAAGTGACATTAATGAACAAGACGTTACTTATTTACCTATTATTCCAAATCCAAACAAAATTTTATGTGTTGGAATGAACTATGCTGAAAAACGTGCAGAATTTAACGAAACAAGTTCAGCACCAACACTATTTGTACGTTTTCCTGATTCTCAAACTGGGCATAAAACAAATATTATCAAACCAGCTATTACAAATGAGTTAGATTACGAAGGTGAATTGGCGATTATTATTGGCAAATCATGTTTCCGAATTAAACCAGAAGACGCATTATCGCATGTAGCCGGCTATAGTTGTTACATGGATGGCTCCATCCGTGATTGGCAATATACTTGGTTTACTGCAGGTAAAAACTGGCCAAGTACAGGTGCATTTGGACCTTGTTTAACTACATCAGATGAAATTCCAGATCCAACAGTATTAACATTAGCGACATATTTAAATGATCAAGAAATGCAGCATGATTCAGTAAAAAACTTGGTTCATACAGTACCAGAATTAATTGCTTATATCAGCACTTTTACCCGATTATCACCGGGTGATGTAATACTTACAGGTTCACCTGGTGGAGTTGGTAAAAAGCGTAATCCACCGGTATTTATGAAAGATGGCGATAAAATCGAAGTTGAAATTAAAGGGATTGGTCGTTTAACCAATTATGTGGTAGCAGAAAAATAGGTGGCATCATGTATAATTTGGTCGATTTTTCAGTAGTAGATATATCTAAATCATTAGAAGAACGTGATCAGATAAAGCAATTATTAGCCTTATCGGATCTGGACTTAGATCCTCAAGTCGACACATTTATCATTGCCCGAATGGATAATAAAATTGTGGCTTGTGCAGGTCTAGATGATAATATTATTAAATGCGTTGCAATTGACCCAAATTATCGCGGGAATCAACTTAACTTAACATTGCTAGATAACGCCATTAAATATGCTAATGAACAAGGTCATTTTCATCTATTTTTATATACAAAACCTGAAAATATCGATTTTTTCAAAGGATGTGGATTTTATCCGATTGTTGAAATAAATGACCTAATAGTGTTAATGGAAAATACACCCGTTGGCATTAAACAATATTGCAAACAGCTTAGCGAACAGCGTAAAGATGGAGCCAAGATTGGCAGCGTTGTCATGAATGCCAACCCTTTTACTAAAGGTCATCAACATCTACTAGAATATGCAGCAAACCAATGTGATTGGTTACACGTTTTTGTGGTTAATGAAAATGTTTCGCTTTTTCCGTTTGATGTTAGATTACAGTTGGTGAAAGAAGGTTCCAAACACTTAAAAAATGTTACAGTACATGCAAGTTCTTCATATATTATTTCAAGAGCAACATTTCCTACATATTTTTTGAAAGACAATGATAAGATCGATAGCGCATACATGGGAATCGATTTATTAATTTTCCGTAATTATATTGCCCCAACCCTTAATATTACTTATCGATTTGTTGGCACTGAACCATACAGTAAAGTCACTAATGCATACAACACATCAATGGGTTATTGGTTACAGGATGAAAAAGTTAGCGATTATCCAGTTATCACGTTGGTTGAAATACAACGTATTGTTGAAGGGCAAGATATCATATCTGCTTCTTTGGTAAGAAAGCTACTTGCTGCAGAGCAATATGAACAGGTAAAACGATTGGTTCCAGAAACCACTTGGAATTATCTAGCGGAAAATTTAGATTCAGTCAAAAAATTAATTCGTTCAAAAGGTAACTAAATGAAAATCAAAAAAGAAGCCATGGCAGGGACTCTCGAATCGAGCGATTTGTTAGTGAAAGTCATGCCAAATTCAGGAATCGAAGTTGTTATTAATAGTGATGTTAATAAACAATTTGGCGATCAAATACGAGCAGTTGTAGATCAAACTTTAAATGATCTTAACGTCACAGATGGTTTAATTATTATCGATGATAAAGGTGCATTAGATTGTGCTATTAAAGCAAGAGTACAGTGTGCAGTGTTACGAGGTGCTGAAGAAGAAAGCTTAGATTGGAGTAAATTACTATGAAAAAATTACGTCGAAGTATGTTATTTCTTCCGGGTGCAAATGCTGCAATGTTATCGACATCATTTGTATACAAACCTGATTCAATTATGTTTGATCTTGAAGATGCCGTTTCAATTAAGGAAAAAGATTCTGCGCGTTTATTAGTCGCACAAACTTTACTTCTTCCTATTTATAAAGAAAATGGTATTGAAACAGTTGTTCGAATCAACGCACTTGATACTCCATTTGGTTTAAAAGATCTTGAAGCTGTTGTTAGAGCTGGTGTCGATGTTGTACGTTTACCAATGACCAATAGCGCAGAAGATATCCACGAACTTGAAGCACACGTTGAACGAATCGAAAAAGAGTGTGGGCGTGAAGTTGGTAGCACTAAATTAATGGCAGCTATTGAATCTGCTCAAGGCGTTGTTAATGCAATTTCTATTGCTAAATCATCTCCACGTTTAATTGGTATTGCATTAGCGGCATTTGACTACCTTGTTGACATGCAGACTGAACGCGGTGACGGTACTGAACTATTTTATGCTCGTTGTGCTGTTTTACATGCAGCACGTGTAGCGGGAATTGATGCCTTTGATGTAGTATATTCAAATGTTAATGATGACGAAGGCTTCTTAAAAGAAGTCAGCCTAATCAAAAAACTCGGATATAACGGTAAATCACTTATCAACCCAAGACAAATTGAACTATTACATAACGCGTATGCCCCAACAGCAGCTGAAGTTGAAAATGCTCAAAAAGTCGTTGAAGCAGCTGAAGAAGGTGAAAGAAAAGGTCTTGGTGTGATTTCGCTAAACGGCAAAATGATCGATGCACCAATTATTGCTCGCGCTAGAAAGGTGATTGAATTAGCCAAATATTCCGGTGTACGTAAAGAAATTTGATAGGATTAAAAAATGACTACTTCTATAGATAAAAAAATTGATGATTTGCTTAAACAGCATCCTAATCTCAAGAATATTAAGCCTTTTGTTGATGCTAACGCAACAACACCATATTTAAAAGATGAGTCTAAATACACGCGCAAATTGTGTGATTCTATTGAACAAGCAATTAAAAAATGCGAATTACGTGACGGCATGACCATCTCTTTTCACCACGCTTTTCGTGAAGGTGATAAAGTTATTAACAAAGTAGTTGAAACGATTAGCAAATTAGGTATTAAAAATTTAACTTTAGCATCAAGTTCGCTACTAAGTTGTAACTCAGCATTAATTCCTCATATTGAATCAGGTGTTATAACTAAAATTTATACTTCTGGATTACGGGGAAAATTAGCGGATGCTATTTCACATGGTTTAATGGAAAACCCAGTCCATATTCATTCTCATGGCGGACGAGTAAAGCTAATCCAAAGTGGCGAAATTAATATTGATATCGCATTTTTAGCTGTATCAACTGCTGATGAACAAGGTAATGCAAACGGTGTATCAGGTAAATCACAATGTGGTGCACTAGGCTATGCCATGGTTGATGCTCAATTTGCTAAAAAAGTGGTATTACTGACAGAAGATATTGTTGGTTACCCTAATCACCCAGCAAGTATTCGCCAAGATCAAGTTGACTACATTGTGAAAGTTGATGAAGTAGGCGACCCAACAAAAATTAGTGTAGGTGCTGCGCGTATTACGAGTAACCCACGTGAACTAATGATTGCTCGTTACGCTGCAGATGTGATCGAGCATTCAGGTTATTTTAAAGATGGCTTCTCGATTCAAACAGGTTCTGGTGCGTCTTCAACAGCAGCAACCCGTTTTCTAGAAAATCGCATGCGTGCAAAAAATATCACAGCATCATTTGCGCTAGGTGGGATCACAGCAAGTATTGTTGATCTTCATGAAAAAGGCTTAGTTAAACGTTTATTAGATACTCAAAGTTTTGATGGTACAGCTGGGCAATCTTTAGGTAGAAATAAAGATCACATTGAAGTATCAACTAATGTTTATGCAAACCCAGCATCGAAAGGTGCAAGTGTTGATGAACTCGATGTTGTAATTTTAAGTGCTTTAGAAATTGACCTTGATTACAATGTTAATGTATTAACTGGTTCTGACGGCGTAATGCGTGGTGCATCTGGTGGTCATTGTGATACAGCGGCTGGTGCAAATTTAACAATTGTTGTTGCGCCACTTATCCGTAGCCGTATCCCAACTGTAATTAAAAAAGTGACAACATTAGTTACTCCAGGTGAAAGTGTTGATGTGTTAGTGACCGACCATGGTATTGCAGTTAATCCTAACCGTCCAGAAATTGCTGAACGCTTAAAAGCAGCAAATTTACCAGTGATGAGCATTGAAGAGCTGTATCAAAGAGCGGTTTCTTTAACAGGTGAACCCAAACCAATTGAATTTAAAGATAAAATTGTTGGAATTGTTCATTACCGCGACGGTTCAATCATTGACGTAGTGCGTGAAGTTAAAGACTAATCACAACCAAGTAATAGCCTAACATTGAACTAAACAATGTTAGGCTAGTGCGCTTTTATAACGAATAAAATGCTAATAAAATTTGATGATGGAACGCCAATAAGCCTAGAGCAAATGTTACTTGCCAAGGAAAAAAGGGTCGTTAACCAACAATCTGTACTGACGCTTTATCAGCACCCTATAATCTCACTAAGTTTAGTTATTCCTGGTGCTATAAAAAATAGTAGTGGTGCAAAATACCTTTTTAATGAAGCTATCAAAGCACTTCACAAATGCTTTTTAAAAAATAATATTACTATCATTGATGAAAAACATTATTGCGATATAACCGGTTATGAAGCCATATTTTCAATAAATTATTGTGCCGAAAAGCTAAAGCAATATTGCATTAATATTGAAAATAGCCACCCATTAGGACGATTATGGGATATTGATGTTATTGATCCAGTAACCAAAAAAAGCCTTTCTCGAGTGTTATTTGCAAATCAACCAAGACAATGCCTAGTTTGTGATGACATAGCAAAAGTTTGTGGGCGAGCAAAACGACACTCAATTAATGAAGTTTTTATTGCAATAGAAAAAAAGATACAAAACTTTCAGCAGTCATAAAAATATTCACTAGTTTTAAAACGTGCAACAACAATAAATCTACAGTAATTTTATGTCCAATAACAACCTAATTACTATCAAAAACAGGTTAAAGCTTTACTAAAAAAGTAATCGAAAGCTAATAAATTACGGATTGAAGTTATCACCTCAATCCTTATATATTATCCTCTGCAATATTTAAATTATGGCAAGAGCCTGCTCCAAATCAGCTAATAAATCATCAATATCTTCTAGACCAACTGAAATTCGTAATAACTGATCTGAAATACCTGCTGTTTCACGTGCTTTTGCACTAATTCCAGAATGTGTCATTGTCGCAGGGTGGCAAACAAGGCTTTCAACGCCACCTAAAGATTGCGCTAATGTGAAAATATTAAGTGCTTTTAAAAATTTTGGCATAATCTCAGGGTTGCCTGCTAATTCAAAGCTTAAAAGTGATCCAAACCCTTTTTGCTGTTTTTGGGCAATATCGTGTCCAATATTTGACGATAAAGATGGGTGATAAACTTTTTTTATCTTAGAGTGGTTAACTAAAAACTCTACAACTTTCTGAGCATTATCTTGTTGTAATCTTACTCTAGCGGAAAGAGTACGTAATCCACGTAACAAAAGATAACTATCGAATGATGAAGTCAGTGTACCAATATTATTAGCCCACCATAAAACATCGGAAGCAAGCTGCTGCTCTTTAAATACCAAAATGCCTGCCAACAGATCTGAATGACCATTTAAAAATTTAGTACAAGAATGAGTAACAATATCAGCACCAAGTTCCAATGGTTTTTGTAATATAGGCGTCATAAACGTATTATCGACTAAAACCAAAGCACCAATATTATGTGCTTGTTGCGCAATTTTTTGAATATCAACAACACGGAGCAATGGATTACTAGGCGTTTCAATCAATACTAATTTAGGATGTAAGCTGAGTGCTTCTTGCAAGGCCGCTGAGTCAGACTGATCAACAAATTTTACCTTAAAGTAACCTTTTTGGCTTAAACTATTAAAAAGGCGATAGCTACCACCATAACAATCATGGGGAGCAACAACTAAATCATTTGGCGTTAATAAAGCGACACTAACAAGGTGAATAGCCGACATCCCACAATTGGTTAAAATAGCATCTGCGCCGCCTTCTAATTGTGCGACAGTTTCTTCTACTAATCGCCGACTTGGATTTGATTTCCGCCCATAATCGAACTCCCTTGGTTTTGCAAATTCTTGATATCGATAACAAGTAGAAGGTGTAATGACTGGAACAACACTACCATACTGATCATCGGTATTTAACCCCCCACGAACAGCAATAGTACTCTGGTTTAGCTTAGCACATTGGCGTGAAATTTTAGATTGACTGACCATAATATCATTCCTAGAAAAGATTGCGTTTATTAAAACATCAGTTGTATAAGAATAGCACAATAAATAGGGACGTCAACATGTCTAGACGTCTAAGTATCTTGGCGTATAGATTGCAGCAAAATGAAAAAAACGCTAGAATTACCCACATGATTTGTAATGTAATTCGGTGAAAAAAATATGATGGAATGGAATGGTGAGTATATCAGCCCTTATGCAGAGCACGGCAAAAAAAGTGAGCAAGTAAAAAAAATCACAGTATCAATCCCTTTAAAAGTATTGAAAATATTGACAGATGAACGTACAAGACGACAAATTAATAACTTGCGCCATGCAACCAACAGTGAACTATTATGTGAAGCCTTTCTTCATGCTTACACAGGTCAACCATTACCATGTGATAAAGATTTACAAAAAGATCGCGAAGATGGAATACCAAGCCAAGCACAAAAAATGATGCGGGATTTAGGTATCAACCCAGATTTAATTGATGAATAAGATATTGCATTACAATTAGGCTAAAATTAGCTAATT
The DNA here is from genome assembly GCF_001690385.1 of Gilliamella sp. Choc6-1. NCBI lineage: Bacteria > Pseudomonadati > Pseudomonadota > Gammaproteobacteria > Orbales > Orbaceae > Gilliamella > Gilliamella sp. Choc6-1. Next base: position 8,903 of record NZ_LZHI01000068.1, on the reverse strand, counting down.
TAATTTACAGAAAGCAAAAAGACGCATAAAGCGCCTTTTTTAACGAATGCCAACTGTACATTTGGGGAAATTATTTTTTACCGCCAACCATAGCAAAACGTTGTTTGAATTTATCGACACGTCCACCAGTTGCAACATCACGTTGTTTACCAGTATAGAACGGATGACATTCACCACATACGTCAAGGTGAATATCATGACCAATGGTAGAATGTGTTTTAATCACATTACCGCAAGAACAAGTTGCAGTAATTGCTTTATATTCTGGATGAATACCTTCTTTCATAATAAGCCTCTAAAGTTTGTTTGTATCGCTATATAAACGGCTATAGTAGCAAAATTTATACACCATACAAGTGTTAAAATAACATGATAAGATCGCAAATTATACGACCAATAGCCATGATAATCAAGTAGTAAAAACTAATTAAACAGACAACTGACCGATTGTCACTTGTAACTCAATCCTTTCACCATTTCGCAAAACTATAATGGGGACAACAGTGCCTGGTTTCAACTCTGCAATCTGATCCATTGTTTCAACAATCGATTTTACAGGTTTATTATTCACCATAACTAAAATATCATCAGTTTGAATACCTGCTTGTAATGAAGGGCCTTCAACATTTGTTACTAAAATACCTAACACAACTGGCATATCACTTGGATTTTGTGTTGGTGCAAACTCTAAACCATCAATACCAATATAGCCGCGAATAATCTTGCCATCTTGAATTAATTTATTCATGATTTTCATTGCTAAAGCGGTTGGAATTGCAAAGCCTATTCCTTCAGGGACTTCATTGCCTAAATTTTTAGCAAAAGTAAGGGTATTAATACCGACTAATTCACCTTTAGTATTAACAAGAGCACCGCCAGAATTACCATGATTAATTGAAGCATCAGTTTGAATAAAATTCTGTCGTCGATAAGGACTTAATCCGTCACGGCCTGTTGCACTAATGATACCTTGAGTAATTGTTTGCCCAATATTATAAGGATTACCGATAGCTAAAACGACATCTCCAATTTTGGGTTCGCGCGAGGTATTGATATGAATAGTTGGGATATTCGTTGCTTCTATTTTAAGCACAGCAATATCCACAAGCTTATCAGCCCCTGCTGAGAGTGCTTCAAAAATTCGTCCGTCTTGCAAGGCAACAATAATTTGTTCTGCTCCCTCGATAACATGATAATTGGTAATGATATAACCTTGATTATTAATAATCACGCCCGATCCAAGAGGCGTAATGGCACTATTTTGTGATTGATGAGAAACGGCATTAACCGAACGGCTATAAATATTAACCACAGCAGGTGCAGCTGTTCTAACTGCATCATAGTAACTTATTGGCGCATTATCAAAAAGTGATCTTGAAAAGCTCGATTGAGTTCCATTACGTAAAGTCGGAAAAATAATCAAAAGAACGAGTGCTAAAACGGCTCCAATCAATATTGGCCATAAGATTTTTTTAAGCATGATTATTTAGATTATAAAAAAGAACGTAGGCAGATTCTAACACATCTATCTAAATGTTAAAATTGACGATTTCCGCCGATGTGAAAACACCGGCGAAAAGAAGAAAATAGCGATAATGACTAATAAAACTTAGCGAAGAATTAAATATAATCGGCTATTTCCACGGATAATATTTAATGCAATGGCTGACGGCTTACTATCAATAATCTTACGAAGATCAGCAATATTATTCACACGCTCTTTGTTTACACCAGTAATCAAATCGCCTTCTTGCAAACTTAACCGAGAAGCGGCTGAACCTTTAGCAATACTTTCAATTAATACTCCTTTTTGACCTTTAACTTCTCCATTGCTTAAGATTGCCCCCTCAAGTGAACGATGAAGTGATCTTGCCTCGGTATTCGATTCATCACTGTGTTTCAATTTAACATCAACCGTAATTTTTTTACCGTCTCGAATTAAACCTAATTTAACGATACGATCAGCCCCAGTTGTTGCAATTTTGGCACGCAATTCAGCAAAGCTATCTACAGGTTTACCGTCCATAGAAATAATCACATCACCAGATTTAATACCTGCTTCTTTCGCAGCGGAATCATCAATAACCTCACTAACAAAAGCGCCTTTTTGCACATCAATATCAAAAGCTTTGGCAATATCAGAGGTTAACTCATTACCTTTAATACCTAACACACCACGCTTCACTTCGCCAAATTCAATAAGTTGGAATGCTAAGTTTTTAACCATATTGCTTGGTATTGCAAAACCTATACCTACATTGCCACCACTTGGTGCAATAATCGCCGTATTAATACCAACTAATTCACCCTTTAAATTAACGAGTGCACCACCAGAATTACCACGATTAATTGACGCATCGGTCTGAATAAAATTTTCAAAACCACTCATACTAAGTCCACTACGAGCCAGAGCTGAAATAATACCAGAAGTTACTGTTTGACCAATACCAAATGGATTACCAATAGCGACAACATAATCACCAACTCGTAATTTATCGGAATCTGCAATTTTAATGGATACTAGCTTTTTAGCATTTTCGACTTTAAGTAACGCAATATCACTTTGTGGATCTTTACCAATCAATTTTGCGGTATATTCATGTCCATCGTTTAAATTAATTGTAATCTTATCTGCATTTTCAATAACATGATTATTGGTTACCACATACCCTTTTTCTGCATCGATAATGACACCAGAACCTTGACCAGTAAATGCTCTTGATTGATTTTCAGGATAGCCAAAAAAACGTCTAAATTCTTCTGGCATCGTATTTTGCATTTTTGCCACACCTTCCACTTTAATACTCACCACGGAAGGTAATACGGTTTCTAACATAGGTGCTAAACTTGGTACTTCAGTATTATCAGCGGATTGAGTAGCTGAAAAGCTTGCATGAGCATTTGAAAAAACGGACAAGCTCATACTGATACTTAATGCAATTACACCTAACAATTTTTTTTGTTTTTTTAATGAATTGTTCATTTTACAACTCTCACTATTCAAAAAATATAATATTTACGAAAGATCCAATTAATATAAAAAACGAAATCGATATTACTTTTCATTTGTTTTAAACAAATTTGGAGGGGTTTCAGAATAATCTTTGGGCTGTTTTTCAAAAACCAAATTATTTTGGGTATCCGCGTTAGGTTCTGAATCAATCCGAATATTGGGTATATTATCATTACCAATAATTTGTTGAGAATTTTCTGCCATGTGTTGATAAAGGCGTCGAAAATCTTTTGCCATATTATCTAAAATTTCTGCACTGTGTGAAAAATGTTTAGCAATGATCTGCTTTTGGGTTTTCAACTCTTCTTGCGCTTGCTCAAGTTCGCGTTTTACACTTGCATACTTACGTGCTTTAGGGCTTATCACATTCATAATAATAAAACTGATAATAAACCCTACGGCAAAACCAATAATAAGGTAGATCACTATATCTTTGTCCATATTTACTCCTTGTATTTATTCATAATAAAATTGCATAAAAAATCGTACTCAAATCTCTGCGCTTATTTTGCATGGTTAGCAAGTTTAATCAATTGTTTTTTTAATTTATCGGGTGCTTGTTGTGCTAAAGTGTATAAATATTTAGCACTATTAATCGTCATATAATTTTTATTATTATTTATTTTTTTTGATTTTTCGGTGCGTGGTAATGGCATTATCAATATATCTGGGTTAATTCGATATTGAATAGAAGATAAAGAAGGCAAAAGTTTTTTACGAATGCCTGACAACAAATTGCTTTGTTCATATTTTAATCGCGTTAGCCAACTAGCTGAACTCACTTCAATAATTAATACTCCTTGACGATAATTTGACACCCGACACTGTTGATTTAATGGTGAAGGTAACAACTCGTTAACGACATAAGACAATTGATTTAATGCAGAAACTCTTTCCTTAATTTGTGACAAACATGTGTCTTGTGTCAATATTGACATTAATACCTGTGGTTCGTTATCACGCATATGTAATCCTATAATCCGTTATCGATCAAGAGTAATAAATTTCATCAAAAATCGTACAACTAATAACTTAATAATTTACCCTAATTGTTAAAAAATGTCTTACCAAAAAATTATATTTACGCATTATTAAATAAAAATTTCATTAATCTTATAATAAATTCACGCCTAGAATAACGCTTAGATTAATAAAAAATAAATTTTAAAATTATTAACTACATTAACAAAACAAAAAATGATAACTTTATTAAAAATAAGGGAAAAATCAACTTAATTACCGCTTTTTTCAAGCTATCCAACTAATTTAATTAAAGAATAAATGAATAAATAAAGATTGCATAATGTCCAAAAATCACGTAGTTTATGACGAACAAAAAATTACCTATGTTAATTATTCAATACTAGTAATAAAAAGTTAAAAATAAGATTATTAAAATCAGCATGGATATAATACAACAACGAGCAAGGCAATTATTCTTTTTAACTAGCTTCGCATTACTTAACAATTATCTACTCTTTCTAAAAGAAAAAGCTAAAACCACATTGGTATGGTTTCATTTATGTATTGGAAAAAAAACATTATTGAGCCGATGCTATCACGCCGTTTGGAAAACGGATAAATTTAGCAATCTCCATCAGCAACAATTACAACAGCGTTATCGACAAAAAAATATTGTTGTAGCTAAACAGCCCTTGTTATTTTATCGATTATTGCGTTACTTACCTCTAATTATGATTGATCTTTTAAAGAAAAATATCGAGGTAAATACATTACAATCCTTGCTCAATCAATCGACTAAAAATGATATCTCTGCTCAAACTACTTTTTTTGATTCAATACAATATAGTGCTCAGTACCAACATAAAAAAATCCCTATTATGAACAATCATATTGCTTTTCACACGTAAAGGCTATTATCACAATGTATTTTAAACTTAACGTTTCAAAGATTATTTAATAACTATAAAAATAACTAAGGAAATAAAATGGATGCAAACAATACAAAGATTAACAATACTAACTCAGAATTTAACGACAACGATCTTCAAGCCAATAACGAGCCACCAGTTGTAACCCCTGAGCTGATTAATGAAGCCAAGGAAAACATGGTGTTGAACAATGGTAAATGTGGTGCATGCCAAAAAAAGGGCTTTCCTCTTTTTTTAGTTAGAAAAAGTGTGGTACCTAAAAACTTTAAAGGGATTGAATGGGACAAAGGTATGTTATCCCTAACAGACCGAGAGCCAGAAGAAGCGCTAACCCATTTTAAATATGCTTATCGAACCTTAAGAGAAGGTTATGTCTATCTATTATTACAAAAAAATAAATCGGTAAAAGAATGGCAAGGTACTAACCTAGACCTGTTAAAAGTGAGTGTATTTGAAGTGACCAATTCAGGTGCTTTTCGCTTAAGAGAGTTTAGAAACGTCAAAGGTTCACGCCCCAAAGCGCTACCAACATCGTGTATTGAAGAAGGGCATCAATTTAAAGCGAAATTTATCACAATAGACAATAAAATTTATGACAAAGCGTGGGTAGCCTACAGTTCTTACCGTTGGGATAAAAAAACGGTTGAATATTATCGTCAAAACGAAGACAAACGCAAACAGCGTTTTACTGAAATTGATTTAACCCAAACCAAACCAGAAGAGATGGCGGCATCTCAAAAACGCAGTTTTTCATTTAACGACTTTATGCATACAGGCACACAAGAACGTTACTTGCTTGAACTTGAATGCAGCGATAAAGAAGTACTTGACTATTTTGATAAAGAACAACAAACGGCATATCAAAAATCATTAAAAGCAAAAACAACGGCACTAAATACCTCAGCCAATAAAGAGATAGGCAAAGGGGTGTTTTATGCCCAAAAAGTGAATTTAGACGATTTAATTAACAACACCACTGAAGAAGTACTGCGTCATTTTAGCACCTTATTTTGCACGGCTAGCCATTTTAACTCATTAAGAAAAGCGGTCGGTGGCGTGCATAAAGAATTTGAACAAACCATAAACAGCTATCGAAGTGAAGCACGAGAGCATTCAAATTACAAAACCGATGAAATTGGGGTCATACTGGTGGAAGACAGCTTTGGACTAGCCGAAGAGCTTTCAGTCCAACGCAGACAGCTATTAGCGCCGATAGTCAATGGATTAGCGGGTCGCAGTCAAGAACAGGTGATTGCTTTACAAAAAAGATTAAGCGCAAATTTGGGTAAAACCACCGAGAAAATTATTCTTGAAGGTAAAGACGAAATAGGCAACGATATCGACCCTGATATCATCAAATCGTTTTATGCTGAAAATATTTTAGATCTCAGTTATAACCAGCAGTATAAAGAGATTAATAGCACCCCTAACTATTTACGATTTAGCACCCCGCCTCAGGGTTGGTTAGAGCATAAATCTGAGGGCAACGTACGTACAAAAGTAGCTGCAAATTTAGCCGGTCCACGAACCAAAGCAATTCAAAATTATTTTAGCAAGCAACAATCACAAGCAAACAATGATAGACCTTTTCTTTACTTTAAACCCGAAACAAGCTATGCCCGTAATCAATATAACAGCATAGAAAGTTATAAAGATATCTTAAAAATAAATCATCAACCCACCGAGGCATCGGAATGTATTTTATTTGCGTTTTATAAAGATTCAGTAAATAAAGATGAATTAACGCTCAGAAAAAGAAGGGCGGCAATAGATGAGCTAAAAAATCACTATAACCCAAACATGAGACCCAACACCGGTACACCAGACCAGATTTACCTTGATGAAATTACCGTGTTAGATGTTATTGGTGAGCGTGAATTTGCCGCAGAAAATGGCTTACCGTTAAATGGCGTAGCTTATGAAGCAGCCATGAGCTTAACAGCCAAGTATTTTTATTTTAGGTACCTAAGTAATAAAGGGGTTGGATATTCAACCAACAATCCGCCATTAGGCGATTATCAACGAGTTAAGATTAGCGCTGAGCAAAAACAGAAAATCTTAGCGCTTTATAAACAAAATAGCGATAGCCCTATCCATGGTGATGACTATGATGTTGTTGTTGTCAGGTACCCCAATGCTAAAAATATCCTTGCCGAATGGCGAAGGGATGAAGCTTGGAGTAAAAAAGAATCCAAACGGTTAAACGAAGCTTCTTATAGTCAATACCACGCATTAAATAAAACACTGTACCAAAATTTAGTTACCTATGTGGAAAAGGTCTCTAACGATTACTTCAATTATGTGTTATGGCTATTTGGTGAAAAAAACACCCTGCCATTTTGGTTAGACGAATGTGCCCCAGATACCTCAGACCGGCATCTAAATGCTTTATCAAGTTTACATATTATTTTAGATAATGATTTTATTGGCAGTCTTTATTTAGACAAACAAGCGGAGTTATGGACACTATTAATAAATAATGAAACGAGTATTTATCATCATTTCATTGAGGGCAAAGAAGGAAGCTATACCCTATTTAATGTTGCCTCTGGTAATGTGAGCGAAGCTGACAAACAACTAACGGCCGAAGTAAAAGCGATATTAGCAAAAAATGACACAAATAGTGAAGCACAAACAGCCGAGGTTGCCAACCCGCTATCGGGCATAAAAACGGTGTTAGATTTAGCCGACCCGATAATGAACTTAAAAATTAAAGAAAATGTCACCGTAGGGGCTTACTTAACTGAAGAGCTGGTTAAGCTCTCAATGACCAACATAGTCAAAACGTTATCCCACAATTCAACTTACAAGCTAAATACTGCCATTGCTGACAAGCACCTAATCCAAGCAATGAATATGTTTACCACCGCAACGCATAAACAATACACCGTAAAGGTACCGGTAAGTAATTTGCAGGCATTTTTAGACACCTTAGGCAATAGCGCCAAAGTGGTCTTCCCAACGGAGCGAGGCGGCAAACTTGTTACCTCAGCAGGGAAAAAAATTCAAGGTCGTTATTTTGCAACCCAAGAAAAATTTGTTTTAAAAAGTCTAGACATTAAAAAAGCACAAGGACAACACGTAGAGCTTAATTTACTCATGACCTTTGGTTGTGATGCACAGCGGCTCAACTTTGAAAGCACCATGACCACCAGTCAGGGCACAGCCAAAGTAGAAAAGTTTAAAGAAGCCCATGTAATTAGTTATGATGAATTGCAATCAGCTAAATTGAAAGCAGAAAGCCAGTGGCGAAGTACTGTATTAGACACCTCAGCGACGGGTATTGTTAATGTATTGACGTTAGCTTATCAGCATATTCAAATTAAGAATTTACAGGAAAAACTGAGCACACTAACCGATTCAGTCTTAATTGATAAAGTATCAAAAGCCTTATTTAGGACTTATTTAGATATAGCCCTAACGGCATCTGAAGCGGCAATCTCCGGCATCAAACTGGCGGCTCTTTTTGGTGAACGTAACGAAAGCTTATTAAAAGTACTCAATAAGCTAGGTAAAGCAGGGAACTTTGTTGGCGCAGCAGGTAAAGTATTGGCATTGGTGGATAGCTTAAATGATATCTGTCGTGCCAATAAAGCATTAGCCCGGGGTGATGTTGGCGCCGTTAGTTTTATGGTCAGTTCTTGTATTGGTTTTGCAATAGCCGGATTGGGGTTATCGTTTGCGTTGTCTGGACCATGGGGGCTGGTTTTAGTTTTAGCGCCATTTATTCTTAATTTTCTATTTGGCACTTACGACGACGGCAGCCAATGGGACGAAATGGACAAATGGATAAACCGCTCCATATTTGGCAACCTAGCTCGCAATGACTTATACCCACCTTACCCCATTAGTGATACGGGCAACTACCTATCCGAGCAAGATTTTTATTTGGCATCCCGAAAAGGACTTTGCCAAACCGCCCACCATGAAGTGAATGCAAGCGATTTGGGGAAAGAAGGTCAACAAAATCTAAAAAATAGTGCGCCCACTAAAGTCAC
>NZ_LZHI01000067.1:0-10319 GCF_001690385.1 Gilliamella sp. Choc6-1 | reverse complement strand
CCGCCGATATCCGTATACTTTTCAAAGAATGGAACTTTTTCATATAACGGACTGTTGCTATCTGAACTAACAACACCATCATTATATTCACCGTAAAGAACCCGAATATTATGGGTGATGCTGTTGCCGTCATGGCTACCTATCGCTAAGTTACGGAAACTGAACTTACCTTCATTATCAGTTGTTGATAACATCGGTTTGCCCGCTTTATCCATAACATGTTTTTCATTGCTATCTAATAAATAGACATTTACTCCCGATAACCCTGGATAGTTAGCCAGCCCTATTAAGCCTGTGCCAGCACTGTCTTCAACTAACTTACCTTCGATAACTCCACCATTGATATAACCAAAGTTTTGGTCAGTTAAATTACCTACTACTTCCACAGTTGCCATATCCACTGTTTGTGGTGTTTTTAACGAGCCATCAGCATTATGATGCGCATCATCCGGGTCAAAACTTGCCGTTAAGGTAGTCGGTACACCACTGACAACGATATTCCACTTACCTGGGATAATATTTTCAACTTCATAGCTGATTTCACCAGCCTCAATTGTGCGAATAACTTGAATCTCAGGGTTCGCTTCATTTGTTAACGTTACTGTCACTACCTCATTAATGCTACTGTCTGTTTCTGCTGTGTAAATGCCATCATCATCTTTATCTAAGTAAATTTTACCGCTGATACCAGCATTACCTTTCCATGCAAAACTTGCCCCTTCAACTTTATCCGTTGCCTGAGCAAATTGATACGTCTCACTCATCTCGTTATCAGTTTGATTTGTTGAAGGAGTAATTGTCGTATCGGTTAACATAAAGCTACTAATATAACTGTTACCTGGGCTTTTCACTTTAACTTGATAATCAATACCATGTGACAAATTTTCAAATCGGTACTGACCTAATCCAGCTACATCACTGCCACTGGTTTTTACCTCAGCAGAATTCACTAGATGTTCATCAACATAAAGCTCAACAGCATAGTTATCATAGATAGTATCAATACCAATATCCTGAGCAACAATGGTTTGACCATCATCAGGATCAACATCAATGACAACCTGCCCACTTATGCTCGCCTGACCTTTCACACCAAAATCTACTTTTGCTTTTGCTGTTGCGCTAAGTTCAATCTCAACGCCACTAGCTACTGACGTGCTAGTACTACCTTGGGTTTCACCTACATAGCTAAAATCATAGCCTGTCGGTGGTTCAATGCTCACCTGCCATTTACCGGCAGCCATATGCTCAATTTGGTAATGACCATTTGCATCACTAACTGCTGTCAATACAATAGCATTGTTACTTACATTTTTCACACTTACCTTTACATCGGCTAAGGTACCAAAGTAATCTGCGTGGACACCTTTACCTGCATAATCACGATAAATTGTTCCTACTAAACTACCTTGACCTTTATAGCCATAGTCAACATTCGTAACTTGTGCCGTTACGGTAGCAACGTCAACAGCAGTACGCTTATTCGCAGGGTCGTTAGGACTAAAGCTGATTTCATAACCTTGTAATTCGTTTACGTTATCATCAACTTCAACTTCATATTTATCATAAGCAGTTAAGCCCTCAAAGCGGTATTGACCTTTTGCATCGGTTTTAACCTCTATTTGCCCCGAGCCAGCCGCACCTGTCATTTTTAAGCGAACTGGAATATTGACTAGTGGTTGGTCAATATCCATCACTGAGTTTCCGTCTGTTGTATCCATATCAATTACAACACGACCACTGATTTGCGCACTCCCTTTCGCACCGAAGTCTATGCTATAACCAGTTCCTCGGACCAATACTTCCGGTGTTACTTCAACAGTGACCTCACCTGCGCCATTATTGGTTATTGGATTTTGTGAAACAAAGTCAACATAGCTGTATTGCCAGCCTGACGGGTATTTCGTCACGCTAACTTTCCATTTACCTTGCACTAAAGTATCAAAACTATACTTACCAGTACTGTCAGTTTTTACCGTATAGTGGATATCACTATTTGATACACTGACTGCCGTAATTTCCACCTCTGGTAACAACGGATAGTTTGTTGCATCATGTATACCATTACCTAAAATATCTTGATAGACATGACCACTAATACCTAAATTACCTTGATAACCAAAATTTTGTCCAGTTAAGTCAGTATTATCACTACTCACTTTTAGTGTTTCAATTTCGCTTTTACCATTTGGGCTAAAGCTCAATTCATAACCATTTAACTTACGCAATGGGTCTGTTACTTTTATTGTGTAGTCATGTTGCGCTAAATTAGCAATATGAAATTCACCTTGACTATTGGTCGATACACTTAAGTAACTCTGGGTTTTATCATCTGCATTACCCAGCACTACGGTTAAACCTTCAACGCCCGTATCTGCAGCAGAAAGATCACCACTGGTATCATTGTCATAAACAATTTTACCACTGATGTTACTTTGACCCCTCATACCTAAATCCAGTTCAATAGTAGTTGCCGTACTCGCATCCACGTTATAGCTAATACCATTGGCACTTTCTTTATTTGGAGTCACTGCTTTTTTAACAAAATAACTGTATATTAAATCAACTCTGGTTGGATGTGATACCGATACAATCCACTCACCATTAATGATGTTAGGCAATGTGAATTTACCATCGTTATCTACTTTTTCAACACGAGTCAATTTTTTACCATTGATGGTTGCTTCTGCTTTTACTTCTGCACCAACCAATACCGGATTAAAGTCTTGATGACCTTTATCTGCACCAATACCAGCAACATCTAAGTATACGGTACCAGATATCGCACGATTGATTGTATAACCAAACGCTTGGTTTTCAGCTATAGTATCTTTTGAAAAGCTATCGTCTTTCGGACCGCTTACTTTAAATACTGCAGTATTACTTGCCATATCTGGCGTTGTTTTATTTGGGCTAAAGACCAGTTTATAGCCTTTATTAGTAATATCATTGTCATCTAGTACTAATTCATAATCATGTTGGCTTAAACCTGTTACTTCAAAATAACCACTTGCCTTATCAACCGTTATTTCTCTGTCAACAAATTCTGATGTTTGAGTAGCTGAAGTTAACTTCAATTTTGGCGTTATTTCACCTAATCCAATATCATCTGCACTATATTTACCATCATTATCTATATCAAGCACCACATAACCTTTGATAACAGAACTACCACTGTAACCAATCTCTATCCTATTCACATTAGGTTGTTTATCAGAAAGAGTAACAGTTAATGATAAGTCCTTGGCAGTCGCTGCTGTGTTAATGCCACCATTCTCGGTATAGCTTAATTGATAACCACTCCAATCATTCACACTTTGTGAACTGTCAGTGGTAATAACCCAATCACCTAAAGGCAAATTATCCGCAGTGAAGTTACCGTCATTATCGACCGTCACTTTTTTAACGATAGTGTTGTCATGTTTGTTGGTCAAAATAAGTTTAACACCAGCTAAATTAGCATCTACAGCCGTTTTATTCTGGCTATTGTCCACATCAATACTAATATGACCGCTAACCTCACCGATATATTTATACGCTGTGCTATTTTTTAACTCATTATCTTGCAATGATGAATATGTATAGACATCGCTGTTACCGGTTATTTCGCTATCAGGTATCAGTGCTGTACCTGTTGGGCTACTAACTACAACCTGATAGTTACCATTTTTCGGCAATTTATTAAACAGATACTCACCTGTATTTGAGGTCTGAGTTTGAGACAGCGTAACATATTCCGTTTCATCGGCTGGTTTATATTTTAAGGTTACATTTATGCCACTAATACCTTCATCGCTATCTTGAACTTTATCTCCATTAATATCTATCCAAACGTGACCTCCAATTTGTTGTTTACCTACTACCAGATAGTGGTTATCTGATGAACCGGCTCGAGGTAATTTTTCAATTGGAATAACAATATCTTTTGAATTTGTGCCAGCTTTACTTAATTTAAAGTTATAGTCAGGCAGTGTATCCATTTTCAAAACAACAGAATAGTCGGCTGTATCACCAAATAACAGATTAGAAAATTGATATGTGCCATTAACTGTTTCTTTTGACAGCAATAACTCACCTTTGCCATCTAATCCTTTATGTAACTCAACAGTTGCCTTTATTTTTCTGTCAAGCAAATGGGCATAGGTATTTAAGTTATTTAAATCTTTTAAATTATTGCTATCGTTAAAATCAACGTAAATATTACCTGAAATACCATTTACACTAGCTTCCTTATAATAGAAGTTATTTTTATGTTCACCCTTATTAGCTAATTGGATATCCGATAGCGTATCTAATGGTTGAGTAGTACCTTTACTGTTTCTAATCAGCGAATAACCTTCTGGTGAAGTCACCACATTAATACTGTACTTACCATTCACCAGGTTATAAAAATGGTATTCACCTTCGCTGTTGGTTTTTTGACGGGCAACCATATTCCCATTTGCGTCAATTAAGCCAATAAGAATATCAGCGATAGGTTTTTCCGAATCAGTATCATCGACGACTGCTTTACCAGAAATACCACTATCTTTTGCTTCTGAACTATTGATACCCGCTGATGGGTTAGTGTTTGAATTACCCGCTAACAAAAAGTATCGGTTTTGCTCTGTTCTTGCCACATCGGCAAACATAATTGGTGCCAAACTTGTGTTAGTATTGTTATCTGCGTTAGAGATAACCCCATAACCCTCTGGTAACACCACTTCCACAATATAAGTGGTATTTAAATCAATACCACTAAAGCTATAGTACCCTTTATCATTAGTTTCAACTTGACGGTAAGGCTTAGTATCTGTGACAGCATTTTTATATAATTTAACGCTGACGCCAGGTAAAGCTATATCGCCTGTTTTATCAAAATTAATATCTACACGACCATTATTGTTAATATCAACCATAATATTACCAGTAATGGCTGCATCACCATTCTTCTTATAGATAAAGTCTAAATCGCTACCCGAAACAGACGGCGTTGTTGGAGAGATTTTGATATCGTTGGCTGAATCAGATGAACTCTTCAATTCATAACGACTCTTATCTAGACCTGTATCAGTGACCTTAACGGTATAGGTGTCATCAAATAGATTTTTAAATGTGTATTTTCCCTGTTCATCAGTTTTCGTGTAGCTATAAAGTATACCTTTTCGATATAGTTCAACTTTCACGCCTGAAATTGGCACATCATTTTTATCGGCTTCAAAGATACCATTATCGTCAATGTCATAATAAAGTTGACCACTGATTTGGGTATTATTCTTTAGTTTCAATAACCAATATTGATTAGGTACACCTGAATTATTAGCCATAACTTGCATATATTCCAGACTATTTTTTATATTATCTGGTAAATAGCTTTCTTTAGGTTGACTGCTATTAGCTACTAACTCAAATTGGTTGGTATCAAGTCCTTTTAATTGTAATAACATATTTGTCAAATATAAATTACCACGAGTTGAATTTGCTTTAGTGTAAGCAAAACCTCCGTTTTTTTGCACCTCATTATCAATGAAATCTGGATTTGACAAAATTGAATCAACACTACCAGTAAAGTAACCTGGATAAATCCTTGGTGTAAAAATCCCTTCTACACTCAAAACACCTTTATTATAATTAGTTAATTCATCTTCGGTCAGTATAACAGCCTCACCAATTTTTCCAGATCCAGTAATATCTAAGTAAATTTTACCAGATACACCTTCAGATACACCCGAAGCTGCTAGAGATGCCTGCATGAAATATTGCTCTTTAGTCAAACCATTAGCAAATGTTCCATCCGCTAATACTTCAAAGTCTAACGTACCTTCAGGTGTTACAGGATCCATATCTGCAATATCGATATAATTTCCACCTTTATTGTGAGTTATACGATATTTTCCTTGTGGGAGATTTCTTATTAAAACCGAATTAAAAAAGTTTCCAAGACCTTTTTTCCACTCTTGATACGTACTACCATCCCAATAATAGAATTCAAATTTGCCACTTCCATTTTCAGATGTAGACAATCCTTTAAGTTTCCTATCACCATCTAAATCGTTGACAGGGTACGCGTTGATATCAGCTACACCTTGCATTAAAAAGTTTTTAATTATTGGTGGTCCAAGTTTATCAAATTTGACGATATAAGTTGATTCAAGCCCTTCACTACTATTAGTTACAGCAGTGGTTCCTGAACGTAAAGCTTTAATCATATAATTTACGCCAGCATGAATACCATCTCTACTGCCAATAAATTTAAATTCGCCACTTTTATCTGTAATTTGATGGGCAATATAATTTTTGCCACCAACGATACAATCATCTTCATTACCATCACGACAAAGTAAAACTGTTGCATCGAAAAGAAGTAAATCACGTGTTAAATGCAGCTTATTCTTACCGTCTTCATCATTTGTGTCTAAGTGAACACTGCCACGAATAACATAATCTTGTTGTTTCAGCTTATACCAGAAGTTAGTGTTAGTATTATAAACCTTACCACCACTGATATTTAATTCGATAACTGATAGGTTGTTCTGTACTCCTGTGCCTTGATCATTGTTTTCAAGCTCAACATCATTTGAACCAACATTACTTGGACCACCAAATTCTGGTTTAGCATAAACTTTATATTCACCATCAGTTAAGTTAGTCAGATTATAAAAACCATCACTATTTGTACCAAACTCTGTCATTAAATTGTAATTTCCATTAGGCAGTTTACGATATAACAAAACTCGAGCTGCACTAATTGGAATATCAACATTGGGATCATAATTGCCTGTAGTACCAGGATGACTATTGTTGAGATAGATATAACCTGAAATAGTATTTGGTTTTTCAGGTTTAAAAATTATATTACTATCCTGTGATTTACCTGGTAATATTGTTAATACATAGTCACTAGTTGAACGATCAATTATTAGTCCATCATTAGTCTCATCTATTTTATAAACATATATTCCTGCACGATCTACCGGTACAGTCATATACCCTATTTTACCATAGTAACCAGGAGTATAATGAGTTCCAACTAATTGTTTTCCTTTAGAATCGATAGCTGGAGTAACGCCATCTTCCTCATAAAAAGACACTTTCATGTAAGTCGAAGCTGTTGTTGTTGAAATACCATTAAGACCTCCCCCCCAAGATGTTCTATTATTAGCGGTAGCCATATTACTTACTATCTTAAGCATACCTAAATCAGAACGTACCTGAGAATACCAAAAGTTTTGATTAGACTTTATTCCTTGTCCTAAACTAGGTATTGTAATTTCTCTTGGTCCAATATTATCTTGTTTACCATTACTTAAAGTTACTCTACCTTTATGACGGCTTTTTGATTCAGGTGAAGTACTAGACGATTTACCATCAGTATCATTGACAAAAGCATATTTATTTAAATCTATGCCTGATTCTTTAAGAACAACTTTATAGTCTTTTCCACTAGCCAAGCCACGGAATTGATATAATCCATTTTTTTTATTCGATTTTTGAGTTGCTATCTTTTTCCATGTCATTCCATCATGTTGGTAAAGTTCTACTGGAGTTTCAAAGTAAATACTGTTTGCCGCAGGTAAAGTATTAAAACTTGCACCAGAGTCGGGACCCATTGGCATATGTTGTTCTGATAGAACAAATACATAACCTGATATACTAGGCAACTTAGTATCATTTGGGTCTATTTGTAGTAAAAAGTCTGGACCGCTAGTCAAAGCTGTTGAATTCGATATTGTAACTTTTGCTTCCATTTTCCCTACTGGGATATAAGGTGCAGCAACATTGGTCACTTTAATATCGTAGCTTTCTACAGCTAAATTTTCAAAATGATATTTACCATTTTCCTTTGTGGTAATGGTTTTTGTGCCCAATACTTTGGTTGTCGTGCCCGGATAATAAAGCTCAACATTCATCCCTATTGCACCCGTATCAATATCAGCACTGTAGATACCATCATTATCCTGATCGATAGCAACTATACCATCAATACCCCATTCATTACGCTCTTTAATATTGAAGGCACCTATTTTTTTAGCACCATCCATATTAAATGTCATGCTGTCAACATAACCATGCGTATTATCCGGTAATGTAGCATCCCATAATGCATATTTTTTTGCATTACTTATATCTTCTATAAAAGAATTTACATCGATTACTGCGGTATACGAAATTTCTTTTAACGTATTTTTGATCTCGATTATACCGTTATCTTTAGATGCCATTTCCAATTCACCAGCTACCGCTGAATTGATAAATTTAACTGGAATATTTTTTGCACCTATTCCTTTATCATCTTTTATCGATAACTGAATGTCACCACCCGCACCTTTTAAAAATAGGTTTTTAGATTCGCCTGTGTCGGCTATAAGTGAGACTGAATCTTCTACAACCTCATCTTTGTCTGTTTTTGCGACAATCTTATAGGTTGTTAAAGCTGGTGCTTCTAATGTGTATTTTCCTTTGCCATCTGTTTCTGAATTAGAGACTAATTTTCCTTTGTCATCATATAATTCAACCTTCAAACCTATTAATGGCATCTCGGTTTTTGTTGCCGTGTTATCGTAGTCCAAATAGACCGTACCTGATACCGGAAAAGCGTTTGCCGCCGATATCGTCATCAATGATATAAAAGTTGAAGCTAATAAACCTTTTGCACATTTGAACATTGACTTTTGTCCATAGCCGCCTGTTTTCCTGCTACTTTTGGCTTTCATCTCCACTGCTGCATTATGCTCAGTTCGCATTATCTCCTCTCCTGATATGCGTAAATTCTTTTTAACTTGGGGAATAATTTTTCCAATTTCTATGCTTTGCCAACTGTCCATTAGAAACTCCCTACTACATTGACAAACCAACCATGTGAACGATAGTTCAAGTGTGTTAAGTTGTCGTTATAATCCGTAAAGTTATACCCCACGCCCATTTTAATATTATCGCCAATATTACGGTAAATACTCGTCACAAAGCCATCTTTATGGTCATCAGCTAAATCGGTACGTAACGTACGACCCTCTACCTGATATTCCCAATCGCCTGTCTTATAATTTAAACGCAGCGCATACAAACTCGCCCCTGATGAGTACCAGTTACTTTCATTTTTATAGCGTAAATGACCTTGCCTATGGGCTGCTTTAAATGCAGTTTCCCAGTTTGCATTCCATTCATAAACCCCTTCTAACGACCACACCCAGCTCTTTTGGTCATACAAACTTGAAGTATAGCGTTTCCCACTCGATGAGGTCGAATTCGCTATCAGCTGATCGTCCGGATCTAACCCGTAAACATAAGTCAGTTTCCCAAATAAATTCAGATTGTTTATTAATTTAGGACGATAAGCAAAACCAATCATTGATTCAGTATAGTTGCTCACCACATCATTCGATGTGTCTTTATTCCCAAAAGTTTTTGCAAAATCAAACTGTGCTAACCAACTTAAGTTTTCGCTGACAATCGTTTTCGCCCTATTGGTGGTGACCCATTGTCTTATCCGTTCACTACCTTCATCAATCCGATATTCCAGACGGTTACGAATTTGGAACCAATCATTTTTATAGCCGTAACCAGCCGCATAAACATCACGACGCGTTTCATCATGACCCGATAAACTAGTACGGTCACGATTACGGTTGTTTACACGCCCAACCGAGTAAGAGCCTTCAATAAATTGTGCTTCGGTAGGTTTATAACTGACACCATACACATCTGAAGTAGTATGATCGATTTTGCTAGTTTTGAATTGACGCTCAGAATAAAGCTCCAGCTCACTGGTCGCTTTGGTTCGACCGCCCACTACCGTGGTAATGCCTCGCCCAGAAGTAGAGTCCACATCATTTAACACTTTCGTATACAAATTAGTCTGCTCATTAACATCCCAACCTGCCTGAATACCCCCTCCAGCGCCTCGATTGGATGCAAAAATTTCCGCACCAATATTAATACTGTCGGTAATTTGTGAGTTATAACCAATTGTGGTACGGTTATCATCTGCCACATCGCCCGATTTGGCCACCGTTAATTGCTGAATAATATACCCTTTATCTCGACCATCAAAAAAACTACGCTCCAATTTAGCCGCAATTAATGCTTCATGTGTGGCGTCTTCACCATAGTTGTGGTCATTGCGGTGTTGTAATTCAAACGCTGCTGTATACACATCCCCCAATGCAGTGTAGTACTGTGCTCGAGTAAGTTTTTCAACATAGTTAGCCTTGTCTTTTTCTTGACTGTAACTCAACAACAAACCGTGTTTATCTTGCTCAAAATCATAACGTAGTTCACCACCCCACTCTTCTAAATCGCTGCTGCGTGCTTTAGCAAAATTTGAAAAGCCCTCTTGCTGT